>CBDUQP010000067.1:0-18256 GCA_965369385.1 uncultured Phycisphaerales bacterium | reverse complement strand
GACCAGAGAGAACCCTGGATACGGTACTCTGGTTGACGCCTGCTTTTTCGGCGATATCGTATGTTGTTGCCTGGTTGCGTCTTGTTGCCATGTTCACCTCTTGGGCATGAGCCATTTGTGCATTCGCATGCACACTGTCAGTCTATCCCCTCGACAGGCACTCGTCAAGACGGTTAATGTGCAGAACCGTTCTGGCCCGCAGCAATGTCAAACAGGCGTCGGCGTCATCAAATCCGGCATTCCTTCGACATGTTCATGCGAATCCCACAAAAGCTGATGCCTTTGCCATCCCCCCCCATATCGCCGAAGCCGTATGGCCGAGAACACACGATTTCAAACAATTCACGAATTATTCATTAGAAAAATATTGGCAAACACTTGAATGCTCGACCATCAGGGGGTATCTTTCCGCCTAAGTCTGATGTTTTGGGCAAGTTCCGGTGAGTTCGCTGGTTCAAAAACATCACCATTTGAAAGGGCATGTCTATGTTCGGAATTGAAGATCCGTACATCTGGTCGGCTTACTTGCTTTGTATTCTCAGCGCGGCGTTGTGCGTGATATATGGCCTTATCACGTGGAATCGCGGCGGCGAAGACGTCAAAATCGAAGACATCGACTGGGTCAAAGAAGAGCAGCAGATCGAAGAAGAGCTCTAGCGTAGTCCCTGTTGTCGGGCCGCCGGGAATCCGGTATGTGCTTCATCGCAAGCACTTTCGGGCTTTTTTGGCATTTCTGGCATCTTCGGACAATTATTTCGGAATTGGTCCTGGCGACGGGTAACGCCACACAGGCATATCTCAGGAGAAACATAACATGATGCTAGCACAAGTGGGTGCACTTGAAATCGTAATGGTGGTGGTATACCTGTTGGTGGTGGGTTACCTGGGGTGGCTTGGCTTCAGGCACACCAAGACCAGCGCTGACTACTTGGTCGCGGGTAGAGGCGTTCACCCGTTCATCATGGCCCTCAGTTATGGCGCAACGTTCATCTCAACCAGCGCTATCGTCGGTTTCGGCGGCGTAGCCGGCATGTTCGGTATGAGCCTCCTGTGGCTGACTGTGCTGAACATCTTCGTCGGCATCTTCATAGCGTTCGTGTTCCTGGGCGGCCCGACCCGCCGCATAGGACACAAGTTGGGAGCCCACACCTTCCCCGAACTCCTGGGCAGGCGATTCAACAGTAAATTCATACAGGTCTTCGCAGGCTTGGTTGTATTCATATTCATCCCGCTGTACGCAGCGGCAGTTCTATCCGGCGGATGTGCGTTCATCGCTAAGCAGTTTGGGATGCCCTATGAAACCGCCCTGCTCGTATTCAGCATCCTTATAGCAGGCTACGTGGTAATGGGCGGCCTGAAAGGCGTCATGTACACCGATGCACTTCAAGGCAGCATCATGTTCATAGGCATGATCGTGCTGCTGGTAGTAACTTACGATAAGCTCGGCGGCGTAACCGCAGCCCACGAGGGGTTGGCCAAGCTTGCCGCAGAGAAGAACCTGTTCGCGGGGATAGGATTCAATGGGTGGACCTCCATGCCGGAATTCGGATGGGGCGAACCGCAGTATAACCTATGGTGGATTGTCGTAAGTGCGATCATCCTCGGCGTAGGTATCGGCGTGCTGGCCCAGCCGCAGCTTGCGGTGCGTTTCATGACAGTCAAGAGCAAACGTGAACTCAACCGCGCGGTCCTCATCGGCGGCGTGTTCATCCTCGTTATGACCGGCGTCGCGTTTACCGGTGGCAGTCTCAGTAACCTGTGGTTCCATGAGCACGAGAAGATTAAGGGAACGCAGATCGGCGAACTCGAGCCGGTAATGGTAATTGCCAAGAAGTGCAACAACGCGGACTATACCAAGGAATTCCCCTGCCTGCTGATCCACATAGACACCGATAACGACAAACTGGCAGACACGCACCTCATCTACGGACCGCAGGCCAAACACATGAATGTGGGTAAGCTCGCGTTCGTCCCCCGGGCCGAAATCAAGAATCTCCCCGATGGCGAAATTGAGATATCTCCCAAGGCCAACAGCTACATGCGAGCAGTTGTCAGGAAGAAAGGCGAATGGATGCTCAGTACGGGCGCGATCATTCCGACATTTGTCAAAAGCGCAATGCCAAAATGGTTCGGTCTGGTCTTCCTCCTGACGCTGCTGGCTGCTGCCATGAGTACCCTGTCCAGCCAGTTCCACGCTGTGGGCACCAGCATCGGCCGGGATGTGTATGAACAATTGACCGGCAAAAACAAGAACAGCATTGGCGTCACCAGAATCGGTATCATCATTGGTATCGTTATCGCCGTGCTTATCAGTTATTACGCAACCGGAGCCTTCTTCATCGCTCGTGCGACGGCGATATTCTTCGGCCTGTGTGCTGCGGCTTTCCTCCCAACTTATGTCGGAGGACTGTTCTTCAAGGGAATGACAAAACCTGCCGCCATCGCCTCCATGATTACCGGATTTCTCTGCTCGGGATTCTGGTTGATGTTCATCAAAGCCAAGGAAGCTGACGGTATCGGCGTTATCTACTGGTTCACAAACAAGATATCGTTGGTAGATAATCCCAGCCTTCAAGAGATGGACTCGGTGATAGTCGCCCTGCCCGCCTCGATTATTGTGGCGATCCTGGTTAGCTTTATCACCAAGGCTCCCGCCAAGGAGCATCTTGATAAGTGCTTTGAAGCATAGTATATAGGACTATTCCGATTATAAAATCGTGCGTAGTTCACCTAAAGCTTTTAACGTATTCGACCGAGAATAGGAACAATAAGAACTGTATAGACCCAGGGTTGTCCGCTGCCCCACTAGGGCGACGATATCCCGTATCTTCAGCAAGACGCTTGTTTTGCATTAGCCTAAGGAGCTACTCGATGAAAACAACATGGAAGTGGATGACGCTGAGCGTTATCACGGCCGCCGTGATGGCATTCCCCATCATCGCAACCGCTGCTGCCGCAAAAGCAGCACCCAAAGCACCGGTCAAAGCCGCCGCAAACGATGCGGCGCCAAATCGTGAACACTGCGGCATTTGCGACACGAAGACCAAGATCAAGGAAGCCGTTCCCTGGCTGGACCTCGGCGCAGATCAGCGTATTCGAATGATGTACGACAACAACAATCTGGATCTGAACAACGGCAGCACGACTGATGATCGCACATGGTATCGTTTCCGCACGCGTGTGCTGGTTAACATTCGCCCGCTGCAGGCTCTTGGCGTATTAGAAGAACACGCCAAGGATCTCCAGGTCAACTTCCGCATGGTATTTGAGCCCCGCTACTACCATCGCCCCGATGGTAACGACTGGATTCGCGATGAAGTCCTTATCGACCGCCTGAATATAACCTGGAAAAAGGCCTTCGGTCTGCCCCTCACGATCATTGCCGGTCGCCAGGACATCGCGCTCGGCCACAAGTGGTTGGTCTTCGAAGGCACACCCGGCGATGGCAGCAGGACCATCTATTTTGATGCCATCCGCACCATATGGGACCTCAAAGATTGCAACACCACTCTTGACTTGATCTACATCCGTAACAGAGATCAGAGCGCCCAGTACCTAAAGCCGATCAACGACCTGGAGACCAATAATTCCCTCGGCAAGAACAGTCAGGGCGTCATCCTCTATGTGCGAAACAAGAGCATCAAAGACACAATGATCGACGGATACTTCATCTACAAGCATGATGACGTTCTGGCCAGCGAGAGGTGGAGCGTTCCCGACACCGACAACAACGATATCTACACATTCGGTGCTGCCGTTGATACGAAGCTCACCGATCGACTCACGTTCTACGGTGAACTGGCATATCAGTTCGGCAAACGCAGCGGTGCAGACATCAGTGCTGCCGGCTTCAACAGTTCCCTGACCTATGACTGCCAGAACGACTGGAAAGGCAAACTGTTCGCCCAGTACGAATGGCGCAGCGGTGATCGCGATAAGACCGGCCAGGATGAAGGCTTCGACATTCTCTGGGGACAGTACCCCGCATGGTCGAACATCTTCCAGGGTGGTGCCGACGGCATCGACGGACGCGGACCTGCTCAGTCGAGCAACATTCACCGCATCACCGCCGGTTACAGCTTCGAGCCCTGCTCCAAGGTATCTGTAGTCACACACTACACGATCCTCTTCGCAGGCCAGAATTCCGACCCCGCTGGTGTTGGCGCCTTCTCCAAGAGTGGCAACGTCCGTGGGCATCAGCTCGCAGCAACAGCGAAGTACAAGTACAATGAGCACCTGTCCTTCGCAGCAGTGGGTGAAGTATTCATCCCCGCTGACTACTACAACAAGGTTGCCAACGACACCGCCGTATTCGGCATGCTCGAAGCAATGCTGACTTGGTAAACACCGGTCGATAGTCGTATAGCTAAAATATGCATCCAGCGGGCCGTCGGTTTTCCGACGGCCCGCTGTCTTGATACTCCAAGCCACTTCCGCTAAAATACTTCTCTTGCAGGCCCCCGCCCAAACGCGCGAGCCTGTTTCTTGCCTGGAGCGGAAATCGCAAATGACTGACAAACAAAGCAGTACAACAATTCGCGTTCGCTACAGCGAGACCGATCAACTCGGAACGTTTTACAATTCCAGGGCTCTGGAGTGGTTCGAAGTCGCCCGCACCGAGTGGCTCAGAGATGCAGGCCACCCCTACACCGAATGCGAAGACCGCGGCGCGTTCCTGCCCCTCGTCGAATCCCATGTCGAATACAAGGGACGAGCAAGATACGATGACCAACTGGAACTGCTGACCACTGCACAGATGACCGGAAAAGCCCGAGCCAGATTCGATATCACCATCACAAATACCGAGTCAAACTCCGTGATCGCGTGCGGATATACCGTACACGCAATAACCAACCAGGCAGGTAAACCCATTCGACCCGAGCCCTGGTTCACCGAAATGTTTGAATGATTTTGGAGCAGGAAATGAGTTCGCCGCAACGTCTGTTGCTCAGTGGTAACCAAGCCATAGCACTGGCTGCCAAACACGCGGGAGTCCACCTCGGCGTGGGATATCCCGGTACGCCATCAACCGAAGTACTCGAAGAGTTTGCGGGATTCGGCGGAAAGGCCCAATGGGCACCTAATGAAAAGGTCGCACTCGAAGTCGGCATAGGCGCTGCCTTCGCCGGCGGACGATCTCTGGTGACCATGAAGCACGTTGGCGTAAACGTCGCCGCTGACCCCCTGTTCACCGCCGCCTATACCGGCGTCTCTGGGGCATTGGTGCTGCTGGCAGCCGACGACCCTGGAATGGCATCCAGCCAGAACGAGCAAGACACCCGCCGGTACGCCAGAGCCGCCGGTATTCCATGCCTGGAACCCGCCGACAGCCAGGAAGCGTATGACTTCCTAGCAGAAGCAATCGCCATCTCAGAGAAGTTCCAGACCATCGTCATACTCCGAGTCACCACACGCATTTGCCACTCCAAAACCGTAGTCAACACCCGCGAGCTGCCCCAGCCTGACGCGGAACCCAGCTTCGAGCGGGACATCCCAACACGAGTGATGATCCCCGCATACGCACGCATCGCCCACAAGAAACTGCGAGCCAAGCTGGCCGACATCGCCGAGTTCAACGAGACTTCTCCCCTGAACACCATCACCCAAGGCAACGATGGCGGCAAACTTGGCATCATCGCTTCCGGAATCTCCTGCGAACATGCAGCAGAAGCCGCGCCCGATGCCGCCCTATGCAAAATCAGCCTTACCTATCCCCTTCCCCTCAAAAAGCTCCGCAGCTTCGCCGAAAGCGTAGACCGCTGCGTGGTTATCGAAGAAGGCGACCCGTGCCTCACAGAAGAACTCCTTGCTGTCGGAATCAAGGTTGAGGGCAAGGATCAGATGTACCGTTTTGGCGAACTGAACGTGACCCGCGTGAAGCGGATTATCAGCGGCGATCTGAGCGAAGAACCTGTCCCGCCGCGTGGCAAACCGCCCCAACTCTGCGTTGGTTGCCCACACCGCATCGCATTCGAGGCCCTCAGAGACCTCCAATGCACGGTAACGGGCGATATCGGGTGCTACACGCTTGGCGTCCTGCCGCCCTTCGAAGCCATGGACACATGCGTGTGCATGGGCGCCAGTATCGGCGTGGGGCTGGGCATGAGACACGTCCTGCCCGACGACCAGGCCAGACGTGTAGTCAGCGTGATCGGCGACAGCACATTCATGCACAGCGGCGTCACTGGCCTGATAGACATGGTCTACAACCGCCCGCCCACCGGGCATGTCGTGCTGATCCTGGACAACAACACCACCGCAATGACTGGCTTGCAGGAGCACCCCGGCACGGGAAGGTTGCTTGACCACAGCCCGGCACACCAGATCAACTTCGAAGAACTCTGCCGTTCGCTAGGCATAGACGACGTCACACTCGTTGACCCCGCGAAAATGGCCGCGGGTTTCAAGGATCTGCTCGCTGAAAAGCTCGACAATACGAATGTCTCGGTGATAATCGCCCGCCACCCGTGTCTGCTGGCAGTAGGAAAAATCAAACAGTACGAAAAAGAAGCCCAACAGGGAGACTGCAAATAATGTCCTCGAAGGTAACAAATGTTGTGGTAGCTGGTCTGGGCGGACAGGGAGTCCTCAGGGCGTCCGATATCCTCGCACAGGCCGCGTTCAACAGCGGAACAGATGTCAAGAAAGCCGAAGTCCACGGAATGAGCCAACGAGGCGGATCGGTATCGTCTGATGTGCGGTTCGGCGTCAGCGTGAAAAGCCCAATGGTGCCCGAGGGAACTGCCGATTACCTGATCCTGCTGGACGAAACACAATTCGAGCCCAACAAGAACTGTCTCGCCAATGACGGAACACTGATAAAACCCGATGCGCTCGATATCGATAAACTCCCCAACAAACGTAGCTTAAACGTTGCACTGCTAGGTGTTTTGAGCGTATATTTATCTGAGATAGACCAGGCGAACTGGATCGAGGCCATCAGACAGTATCTGCCCGAAAAACTTCGCCAGGTCAATGAAGATGCTTTCGCGTTGGGACGCGATGCGGGAAAAGTCGCCAACTGATTCAAGACGCATCTGGCGTACTGTGACACCGTGACGCGCGGAAAAACAGAAGTTTGCACATCTGATCATGCTGCAGGAAAGATAGTACAGTTCAGTAGTGCTCCGTCTTGCATGGAGCGATAGATGGTAACCTGCCCGCCGCAGCGAGCAGGCAAAACTATACGAAGAACAAGAACGTTAGTCAGACCCGTCAAAAAATGCCTCTGGCAAGGAGAGCGTAGCGTGGCAGCCAAAAGCAACAAAGCCCGATGCCCGTTCAATCCGGTGAGCGCACCGGACTATTTGCCGACAGATCAATTACAGGAACTCCAGTTGACCCGTCTCAAGGAGATGGTGCAACTCGCGTGGGATCATCAGCCGCTCACTCGCTCCCGCATGGAAGACCGCAATATCACCCCCTCCGACATCACCGATCTTGCCGACATCGCGAAGCTGCCTTTCACCATCAAGACCGACCTGCGCGACACCTACCCTTTCGGGATGTTCACCGTTCCCATGGATAAGGTCGTGCGCCTGCATGCCTCCAGCGGAACCACAGGTAAACCGATTGTAGTTGCCTATACGCAAGAAGACGTAGACGTCTGGGCCAACGTCATGACCCGAACTTTTGCCGCCTGCGAATGCCACAGCGGCGACGTCATCCAAAACGCATACGGATACGGCCTGTTCACCGGCGGGCTCGGAGCGCACTACGGCGCAGAGGCACTCGGCGCGACCGTAATCCCCATCTCCGGCGGAAACACCGAACGCCAGATAATGGTCATAAAGGACTTCAACGTTACCGCCATCTGCTGCACGCCGAGCTACTTCCTGCACCTGATGGAACGTGCGGAGGAAAAAGGCATCGACATACGCACCTTGCCGATCCGGGCGGGCATCTTCGGAGCGGAGCCATGGACCGAGGCTATGCGAGAGCGGATCGAGAAGACCTGCGGCGTGAAAGCATACGATATCTACGGACTTTCAGAGATCATCGGGCCGGGCGTCGGCAGTGAATGCTCCGACCAGTCCGGATTGCATATCTTCGAAGACCACTTCTATCCGGAGATTATCAATCCGGAAACGGGTGTACCCCTGCCCGATGGTGAAGAAGGCGAACTCGTGCTGACCACGCTCAGCAAGAAAGCAATGCCCATGATCCGCTATCGAACACGCGATATAACCAGGATCATCACCGCCCCTTGCCCATGCGGACGCTCGGTTCGCAAAATCGAACGCATCGGCAGACGTAGTGACGACATGTTCATTATCCGCGGAATCAACGTGTTCCCCTCGCAGGTCGAAACCGCTCTGCTTAACGTGGAAGGCACGCTTCCGCATTACCAGATCGTACTAACCCGGGAACATGGACTGGACCAGATGGAAGTCCAGGTAGAAGTTACTGCCGAGTTCTTCTCCGATAAGATCAGGGCGCTCGAAGAACTTCAGGCCAAGCTTGAAAACGCCGTCGAGAGCATCCTGAGCGCACGCGTAAGGGTATCACTCGTAAAACCGCATACAATTGCACGCAGCGAAGGCAAGGCCAAACGCGTTATAGACAATCGCGAACTGTAGCTTGCCTCACCGAATGAGGTTTCCTTGGTTCTTCCGGATACTGACGTTTAAGAGTTTCCGGCACTTTGACAATTGGATTCACCAGTATTCTGAAAGGTATAGGCAATGAAACTCAACCAGCTATCTGTGTTTCTGGAAAACAAACCCGGCCAACTCAGCGCACCTTGCAGGGTCCTTGCAGATGCCGGAATCAGCATCCTAACGCTCTCTCTGGCTGACACGCACCAGTTCGGTATTCTCCGACTCATCGTCGAGGACTGGGAGAAAGCCAAATCCGAACTTGAACATGCCGACTGTGTCGTCAATATAACTGCCGTCGTAGCCGTCGAAGTCGAAGACAAACCAGGCGGGCTCGCCGAAGTGCTCGAAGTCATAGACTCGGCCGAGATCAACCTCGAGTACATGTACGCCTTCACCTTCCGCAAAGACGGCAAAGCGGTCCTCATCTTCCGGTTCGAAGATCCCGACACCGCCATAGCCCAACTAGAGAAGAGCGACGTAGATCTTATAGACTCCAAAAGGCTATTCGAATTGTCAAAATAGTAACGCGGTCCTCCGTCCTGGCCACAATGCCCGCACAACCTGCCGGCAGCGACAGACATGGACTTACGAAAATATAAACCCTTTAATTCAGGCCCGGTAAAACAACAAGCAGGTCCGCAGATGTCCGACTTCACTATTGAAAACAGAGTATGGGATTCAGCAGAATCTCTCAGCCGCAACGCACTGGAATCGCTCCAGGTCAGTAGACTCAACCAGGCACTCCAGCGTGCCCAGAACGTCCCTTTCTACAAAAATGCGATGGCTTCGGCGGGCGTAGAGCCTGGATCGATCAAATCCATCGAAGACCTGCGACGCCTCCCGTTTACCACCAAAGCCGATCTGCGGGATAACTATCCGCTTGGCTTCCTTGCTGTCGACCGCAGCCAGGTCGCCAGGTTCCACGGTTCATCGGGAACCACCGGAAAACCTACCTTCGTAGCCTATACGGCAAATGACCTCGTAACATGGTCCAACCTCTGTGCCAGATTCCTGACCGCAGGTGGGCTTCTTCCAGAACACACCGTGCAAATAGCTTTCGGATACGGTCTATTCACCGGCGGGTTCGGACTGCATTATGGCGTCGAACGTGTGGGAGCAGCCGTCATCCCCGCAGCAGCAGGCAACACGGCTCGCCAGCTTATGCTGCTTCAGGATCTAGGCGCCGATGCATTGGTATGTACCCCAAGCTACGCGCTCAACATTGCGGAAGTGGCCAAAGACCATGGCATCGCCCCCGGTAGCCTGAATCTGAAATATGCACACATGGGCGGCGAGCCCTGGACCGAAGACATGCGAAAGAGCATTGAAGAAGACCTGCAAGTCCAGGCCTTCAACAATTACGGACTGTCTGAAGTTATTGGCCCTGGCGTAAGCGGAGAATGCGCCGCACGCAATGGCATGCACATCCAGGAAGACCACTTCATCGTCGAATGTATCGACTCCGATACGCTCCAGCCGGTAGCTCCGGGCGAAAGAGGCGAACTCGTATTCACCTCGCTCACCAAAGAAGCGATGGGCATAATCCGCTACCGTACCCGCGATATTGCGACCCTGACCTACGAACCATGCGTATGCGGAAGAACCACCGCCAGGATGAGTCGTGTAGTCGGCAGGACAGACGACATGCTCATAATCCGCGGCGTCAACGTCTTCCCATCACAAATCGAAGAAGCACTCCTGCAGATCGAAGGCACTGCACCACATTATCTTATCGAAGTAGACCGGCCGGGGAATCTGGATGAACTCACCGTGCACGTGGAAATTCGCCCGCAGGACTTCTCGGACAGAATGGACCAAATGCAGGAACTGCACGACAAAATCGACCGGGCAATTCAGCGGATAACCACGATTCACGCAAAGGTTAAGCTGGTTAAATCCCAATCTCTGGAACGATTTACCGGTAAGGCCAAGCGAGTGATAGATCACCGGGAGAATTTGACACACGAATAGGTCGCCACACCAATGTAACCAATAAAGAGAACGCCGAGGCCCCAATCGGACTTCGGCGTTCCTCCGCAAGACCCACGTTATGTTCAGGCACACGCCCGATATTTTCTGCCATCTTCGGCCGGGTTGCGGATCATTTTCTTCATTACAATTGTAGGTTCCCTTTTGCCCTCCTGCCAAAAATATCCAAAATATTTGAAGCCCCAGCCTGGAGGTGCGTTTTTTCTTGCCTCCCTGCCACCGCAACTTGGCTTAAAAAATGCTTTTGCGATCAATCGGGTATACAATGAGGCTATCAAGCAAAGGATTATTACATGAAAAATATCATAAACGACAACCTGGACAGTCTCACCGAAGACATCCTTGAAAGCTACCTGAGTGATGAGCGAACCGAGCGTATCGCGGCCACCTTCCTGCCATCGCAAAGCAGTATTGTTGATCTACTTACGGAGATACGCCAACTGATCTTTCCCGGGTACTTTGGTCATAAACACCTTACTACGCAGAACATCCACTACCACGTGGGCAACCTGATAATGCGTATCGCAGCGAAACTGGCAGACAGCATATGCGCATGCAGCAGCCTGAACGATGCCCCCAACGATGACGATCTGCACAAATACCAGCAGCACGCACAGGAAACCACACACAAGTTCCTCGCCCGAATACCCAAAATACGCACCATCCTCACCCTCGATGCACAAGCTGCGTACGATGGCGACCCTGCCGCCAAATCCATCGATGAGATAATATACTGCTACCCCGGATACTTCGCCGTCACGGTATATCGCATAGCTCACGAACTCTTACGCCTACAAGTTCCCCTGATGCCCAGAATCATGAGCGAATACGCACATGGATTCACCGGATGCGATATCCACCCCGGAGCCGACATCGGAAAGAGCTTCTTTATCGATCACGCCACAGGCGTCGTCATAGGCGAGACCACCGAAATCGGCGACAATGTGAAGATATATCAGGGCGTTACGCTGGGTGCCAAGAGCTTCCCAAAGGATGAGAGAGGCCGGGCGATCAAAGGTCTCAAACGCCACCCGACAATATGCGACAACGTCACGATCTACCCGAACGCCACGATTATTGGCGGCGAAACCGTTGTAGGTGAAGGTGTTACGATTGGTGGAAATGCTTGGGTCGAAGCATCTGTGGAACCGCACCACCTGGTAGTGCCCGAAGAAACCAAGCTGAACATGCTGGACAAGAAGAATCGTCCCAAATAGGTGAGCTTATTAAACGGAGAGATATGCCATTGCATCCAAACGGGCTGAAAGATACATTAATCGGTTCTACTAAAAACACAGCGCGAGGCTACTTGAGATGGCAATTGACTTTGTAAACGTTTCGGACGACTTTTTCGCCAATGTCGAGTTACAGACAACCATGCCGTTGTCCAGTTCGCGTGAGACCATCCTGCACTTTTGCGAGGCGGTCCAACGTGACTTCCCATCAATGACGGTATTCTTCCAACGTGACGCTGGCGAGTACGTACTCGAAGGCGATCGCGAAACGGGCAGGTACCTGTGGCTGGAATTGCGTCCCAACAAACTCACCGCGGGATACTTCAATCCGCCCTCGCTTGAAGAAGCCTCGCGACTTCACGAATGGCTTATCGAACGAAGTGTATATTTCCTGGGAATCAGCCCGATTGATGTTGAGTGCCTGGATGTCATGTTCGGTTTCAATCTGGAATACATGGGCAACCGCGACGCCATTGTTGCAGATGCCTTGATGAGCGGGTCGCAAATATCCACCGTCCTTGCCGAAGGCGCCAACAAGTACGTCGAATGCCAACCGGAGGTTGTGTTCTCTCTTGATGAGGACTGCTACACCCAGGCGAGACTGTCTCTTGAGACCCGCAACAACACCATTCAAGTGCGTAGCGGGCAATACGAAAACGAACCCATCAGCGTCTACTTTACCGTCAGGCGATATCCCACGCCCGGAAAGATGTTTTCACCTTTGGAGTCGCTCCGGGAACAACGCGAAATTTGCGAAGACATCTGTGAGCGAACCATCGTACCCAACGTGGTAGAGTCGATAGCGTCGGCTATCTCAACCGCATGACAACAAGACTCTGATCAATGGACCAAACGCCTTCGCGGGACACTCAACCGGCGAAGGCGTTTTCTTGTTCCCGGGATTGCGGGGATTGCGGGGAATCTGTGCCGCATGAAAACCGCCCCTCTTCCCGTCACCTGAAACTGACACAAACACTCAGCCTACACACCCAACGGTCAAAAGTTACCGAATGCCCCTTGCAGAAAACCAAAATCCTGATATCCCCCAATACGTCATGTGCGCGCAAAAAAAAGCGGCGGGCCCATCGCGGGGGGGGACGATAGGCACCGCCTCAGCAATCGAGTCGGCCGGGGGAGGCCAACCCGATAAAGGGACTCAAATTTAAGACCAAGCAAAGGCTATACAATATGGTCTCTAAAGCATAACCACTTGCCATCACTCAGTACACTCAACATATTACAAACCCCAACTAGGGAATGCAAGCAGAAATGCGATCTTTGCCGTGGTATTTTCGCCTAAGGTCATCACCTTATTAGGAAGTCTCTATTTTACGGTAACCTGTGACTTACTAGGTTATTATGGTTTTCTTGCTGAAGATGCCTCTTTCTGCTATTTCAGGGTTTTTAATTCGTACTCCAAAGGAGTTTTAACGCAATCCCGGGATTTATATTTAGAACACTTAGGTAGAACTGCCTATCAATTGGAAGAATTGTCCCGCATACACAGCTCTGACTTCAAACATACCCATCACACGGCTCTCTGCGGTGGCTCTCTGGATAATTCATGCGCACCTAATCGTAATCGCCACATGTTCGCCACTCATCTGCACACGGAAGTTCTCATATCCAATATCCAGTTCCCGATTCTTCACACGCTCAGCCGTTCTAACGCAAACTTATTTATGGCTGTAACGGAATAGACCGCCGCTGCATTGCGTAAAGCCCAACATAACGCGATAATCAAATCATGCCAGACACCGACTCAAATAAGACTGACTCCCCCACCATCGCACCGAACAGTGCAATCACCTACCTTAACGTTGCCGCCATCATTACCGCTGTCGCGGGCACTATCATTGCCGTGATCATTTTCGCCCAAGCAACCAAACCAGGCCCCGCGGAACCTGCGATCATAGTACTCGGCCTGTCGATACTCCTGGGATCATGGCTCCTTGGCGCGTTGCCCCTCGCTGCCGCGGCCTGCATCATCAGCCTGCTGAACAAGCAAACTCAATTACAGCGAGACATGCTCCATCTATTGTCGCCGCTCAATCTGCAAAGCAATGCTCCATCTGTCCCAATCAGATCAACCGACGCCACACCGCAAACTTCGGCGCCCCCACTGCCTGTGGTTAATATCCTCTCTGGACCAGCACCATCCACACCTGCGGCCCCCGGTCAACCGGCGTCTACCCTACCAGGCGAGGCCCAAAATGAGCAACCCGGGGAAACAAGCAAAAACAGTAGTCCCGACGAAACGCCGCCCGCAAAAGAGCCAGCCGCCACTGCGATGCAACCTCCCAGCTATCAAGTCCCCGAAAGGAACGACGGGATCGACTTCGAATCCCCAATTAGCATTGAACCTCTGGCCGGAAACCCAAAGCCCGCTGCCGAAGATATTCACTCCTGCCGCAGGCAAGCCGAAGACTTCATGGCACTGGCACGTTTCCAGCAGGCACTCGCCATTGCAAATGGGGTTGCAGACAGACACCCCAATTCCCAGGACGCCCAGAACCTGCTGTCCACAGTGCATCGCGAGGCTTCCGCATTTGCGGGCGAGAAGCAGACATCCCTCTTCGCCGATCTTGAGCGGGCGGCAGACATGCGCCAGTGGCGTAAGGCCCTGGAGCTTCTCACCGAACTGCTGGAATCATACCCCACTTGCCCCCAGGCCCAGCAGGCACGCGACATGCTCGAGACCATCCAGGCGAACGCACACCTCGAAGAGGTCCGCCAGCTCCGCGACAAGGTGAAGGATCTCGTCTCACGAAAGCGATATGCAGAAGCCGCCGATGTGGCTGAGACGATAGTCAAACGCTTCCCCGATACGCAGGCCGCCAGGGATCTCCTGCCGCAGATCGGAAAGATGCGCAGTCTGGGCTAAGTTGCACTGGCAAACCTGCGGCTGGAATTGCCCGCCCTCTTCAGATACACTCTCTATTCTAAATCAGGAATGTCATTCTGCGGGATTCTTCAGGGTCCCGAAAGTACTGAAAGGACACAGGCTATGAACCTGTTGCTTATTGGCAGTGGTGGACGCGAACACGCTCTCGCATGGAAAATAGCTCAATCGCCGCTTTGCGATAAACTCTGGGCCGCCCCGGGCAATCCGGGAATGACCGGCGACGCAGAATGCGTGAACATCGCAGTAAACGACACCGAATCGATTATCGAATTCGCCAAAGTCAACAAGGTAGACATGATCATCGTGGGCCCGGAAGACCCGCTCGCCAACGGACTCGGCGATGCGATCCGCGAAGCGGGAATCCTGTGCTTCGGACCATCGGCTGCCGGGGCGAGGATCGAATCCGACAAGGTCTACTCCAAGGATATCATGCGAGGCGCATCGGTACCCACCGCAGAAGCCCGCGTCTTTACCGATATCAATGCCGCAAAAGATTACGTCCTGAGTCGCGAACACGGCGTAGTTGTGAAAGCCGCCGGGCTCGCCAAAGGCAAGGGCGTCGCAGTCTGCCCCGAACCTTACCAGGCAGTGAAGCATCTCGAGGAAATGATGGAAGCAAAGATCTTCGGAGATGCGGGAAACACCGTCCTCATCGAAGAACTCCTCACCGGCGACGAAGCCACCATCCTGGTATTCAGCGATGGGAAGAACATCTATCCGCTCGAAGCACTCCAGGACCACAAACCAATCGGCGATGGCGACACCGGACCGAACACCGGCGGAATGGGAGCCTACAGCCCCGTGCCCATCGTAGACGACAAGGCGATGGATCGCATCATAACAGAAGTGCTCGTGCCCACAATCGATGCAATGCGCCGCGATTTTGGCAGATACGAAGGCGTGCTCTATGCCGGCCTGATGTTCACCTCCGCCGGCCCGAAAGTTATCGAATTCAACTGCCGCTTCGGCGATCCCGAATGCCAACCGCTCATGATGCGAATGAAGAGCGACCTTGTCGAGATCATGCAAGCCGTCGCTATGCACAAGCTCGACACCGTCACCATCGAATGGGACCCACGCCCCGCAGTATGCGTAGTGATGGCATCCGGCGGGTATCCCGGCGAGTACACCAAGGGACACGAAATCACCGGTATTGCTGATGCAGACGCCATGAAAGACGTTAAGGTGTTCCACGCCGGGACAGCAATGCAAAACGGAAGACTTGTCAACAGTGGTGGCAGAGTACTTGGCGTGACGGCAATGGGTGACACCATCGCAGATGCGCAGAAACTCGCCTACGAGGCCGTGGCGAAGATCAATTGGGAAGGATGCGTATACCGCACCGATATCGCCTCAAAAGCCATCAAATAGCGTCTGACGGACGCACAGAGCCTCCTGTACGAGCCGATACAACTGATCTCACCCCCACACCGGTATCAGTTACCTCTTCTGGGTCGGCAGTTTCCTTATTCCTTCCGGCTCGGTGGGGCTTGTGGGCGAAGACGTAGCCGCTGGCGTGCCAGGCTTGGCTGGCTCTGCAGGCACGGGAAGCACTTGCGGCACCTCCATTATCCGCACGCGGAAATTGGATAGGTACCCGGTGGTGATAGTGTCTGGGATATGCCCGAAAGCAGCCGACGTGTACACCCTCGAATCCATCTTCCGCCAATTGGTCTTCGTGAACGTCTCGTAGTAGACGCTCGTGTTCGCGTGTGGCCAGCAGTTCCCCACATACACCCGGGGCAATTGGGTCTTGAACCGCCAGCTCGTCCACCCTCCAGGCTTCGTCGCCTGGGCCAGCGGAGATCGTCCAATCATGGTGTCGGGCTTACCATCGCCGGTGGTATCGGCGTAGGCAACGTAGTAGAACGATCCAAACGTGCCCGCCTCAGGATGGGCCATTGTGATGTTTATAGTTCGCGTGGAGATGCTTTCGGGAGTCTTCCACACCTGCACGCGGTGCGGCAGCATACCGATCTTCTCGGTGGGTTGCACAATGCCCAGGGCCTGGCGCCAACTAGGGTCAGCTTTGGGAACAGTCACCTTGCCTACAGGCTTCATGGTGCCTGCGGCCTTGTCTTTGGTCACGCTTCCGCTGACATCCTCCTTGCCGGTTTTCTCCCTCAACTCGGCTTCGCGAATCTTGATATCATGCCTGAGCCTGTTTTGAATTCCTCGAACAGCAACGATATCCCAGACTGCGTCTCCTGCCTCCTCGGAACCGGCAAAACGAAATGCATCCGCCTCCAGTTCGATCGCAGCCAGTTCCCAAAACGCCAGGCGATTCCGCAGTTCCAGCAGGTCCGATTGTGGCCTGGTGTGGGCGGCCCCGAGTATCTCTGTGCTGAGCGTATCAAGATTGTCGGTGTCACTAAGTTCTTCGGCTCGCTTGCCAGGATCACCCACCCACGCCTTCTTGTTCCACTTGAGCTTCGTCCTGATGATCTGATGCCCACCTGCCCTCTTGAAAGGCTGGGCCGCTTCGGTGGAATAGGTATCGGCCCGCTGGCCGGCGCTGACGACAGACACAATCCTCGTTACGCTCTTTATGCTCTTTATGCTCTTTATACAAAAATGCTCAGATGGTATTTCCCGGACGTCCTGCATCCTGCCATCATGGTATTCCACCTGATAGTAGATGCTGCCCGATTTCCGGCGGCCGGTGTCGGCGCAGATTTGCATCGCCGATATGAACAATGCACAAACAACAATTGCCGCCAGTCCCATAAATCGCCTGCTAAATAGTCTCATGCGCCATGTCTCCGATACAGATCGGTCAAGGCAACCAGAACATCTGCTCCCGCGCACATGCTATATAGACCTGAACGATTATAGAATATATCGCCATTACCCGGCAGGTTCATGCATTATGGAACCACCTCTTTGCCGAACATCCCCAGAGTAAACACACGTATCTGACTTCTAGTACTACATTTGCATATATTGCAAAAACACGCTGGCTAATAGCAAGTAACAGGAAGAATGTCAGATAATAACCTGTCAACAATAGCTGGCAGGCAAGGTCTTACGAATATTCGCACACGACCATTTCGCCGGGACAAAGAATTAGTAGACACATTCCTTGCAGGCATCGGCGAAGGCCCTCAGATTTACCGGATCGCCGTGGAAAAAGTGATCCGACGGGCTGATAATGAACCCGGCGTGATCCTTCGTTGCTTCGAAGCAGTCCAGCACCATCTGGCGAGCCAGCTCTGGCGTTCCATGCTCGAATCCCTGGTTCTGGTCAAATCCGCCGATGAAGAACAGCTTGTCCCCCACGCGGCGGGAAGCCTCAGCCAAATCGCAATCTCCCCCCATCGATGCCGGAGTCATCGTCTCCAGACCGTCAGGCCCCGCCTGCACAACCAGATCCAGCATTGGCATCACGCCGCCGCACAGGTGACAAACAACCTTGATACCAAGTTCATGAAATGCATCGCATTGCCTGCGGTTATATGGCAGGCAGAATTCCGGTACAAACCGGTTACATAGGTAACAGAATAGACCGGATACATGGGTAACACATT
>CBDUQP010000066.1:0-18333 GCA_965369385.1 uncultured Phycisphaerales bacterium | reverse complement strand
CGGGGGGCGTTTCGGTACTTGCGGCACGGCCGCAGGGCTTCTTCAACAGCCCCACTGTCCCGGCGCACGTGCCTGTCCCTATTTTGCGGTTGAATGCGGCACACGGGAAAAGCGGGGACAGGCACGTGCGCTCCGGGTTTAATGGGGACGCTTCCCATTTGATTCGGATTATTCCTATTTAAATAGGGCACCGTCCCTATTTAACGATTGCCCTGACAGGATATGTTTGCATTGATTCCGTGTTAGTGTATAATTCATGTCATGAATAAAGCAAAGCATGGCATTGTTCCGTCAGGGGCTGGTCCGGTCGCTGATGCCGTTCATCGATATATCGTATCGAACGATCTTGTCGAAGGTGATCGTTTGCCTACGCATGACCTGCTTTGCGATGTGATTGGCGTGGGCACCAGGCGGTTGCGCGAGGGGCTCAGCGTGCTGGAGCACCAGGGGCTGATCGAGACTCGCAGTAAAGCGGGAACGATTGTTCGCAAGCCTTCGGCCGAGTCTTTGCAGCGTCCTTTCCGTTGGCACGTGGAGGCCAATGGATATGAGACAGATCACCTGATTCGCGCCCGTGCGTGCATCGAAAGCAGTGCCGCCTGGGAAGCGGCAAGCCATCGTAAGGCACGCGATCTGCTGGTGATGCTGGACGCACTCGAAAGCCTGGACGCCAAAGCCGATGCCGGCGAACTGGACCTTGATGAGGAAGAGCATTTCCACAGGGCAGTGCTGAAGGCCACGCATAATCCCGTCATGCTGACTTTCGATAAGCTGATAGTCACGCAGATTCGCAACATGCCGGAAATCGCCGATATCGACCGCGTGTCCATCGTTTCCAACCGCGAGCATCATGCGATTTACGATGCGATAGAGGCCAGCGACCAGACGGCTGCCATGCAGATAATGTATGACCACGTGTTGCGGAAATATCACGATACTGAATAGTTGAAGTAATAGACCAAATACCCTCCGCCGCAGGTGGGTGTGTTCTAATCCTGTCTCACACAAGAACTGGTAATGACGCCGGCCCGCTCCAGGTGCGCGCCGCAGACGTAAGCATAATAACGGAGCAGTAATCAAAATGCAGAAATCAAAATCCATTCCAAGAGTATCACCCAAGGCCTACGACTACGTTAAGGAAGTGCTGGATTTCGGATTCCACAACGCACACGCCCCCGGTCATCTCGGACGTCTTGAAGTTGAGCTCGCCGAGAAATTCGGACAGAAGTTCGGCATATCGCATTGCAACGGTACAGCCACTCTCCAGACCGCTCTGATGGCTGCGGGCGTCGGCGTTGGTGACGAGGTGATATGCCCGGCGTTCACCGTGTTCTCCACGCCGGCTGCGGCGTTCCACTGCAACGCGGTGCCCGTAATCGCCGACGTTGACCCGGAGACGTGGACGATCAGCGTGGAAGACATCAAACGCAAGATCACCCCGCGAACCAAGGCGATCATTCCAGTCGCAATCAGCGGCCTGATGGCGGATATGGACCCGATCATGGACTTGGCCAAGGAGCACAACCTGGCCGTGATCGAGGACAACGCCCAGTGTTATCTCGGATACTACAAGGGGCGAGTATCGGGATAGATCGGCCACATCGCGAGCTTCAGTTTTCAGTCGTCCAAGACGCTCACGTGCGCCGAAGCGTTCGACGAACCTTTCGGCCGCGAGTTCATTCGCGACATGCAGGGCAAGGAGTGCGATGTACCGTTCTTTCCCACGCCGGCCGCCTATCGGCAGGAGTTGGAGTTCTTCTTCCAGCTCTTCGCCGACCTCAGCGGACCGTCGCCCGATTTCGACGAACTGTACAAGCGATACTGGCGGCGGGTGTACGCGATTTACGATCATCTGCCGCAGCACGTGGACTTCCGGCCGGATGTCGCCACAAGCCGCCTGATAGGATTCTTCGACCCGAACTGCGATCGTTCAAAATTCGGCCCGCTGCCCGGCAAGTGGATTGATTGAAGATAGCAAGTCCAAGGCCGGAAACGCTTGTCCCGTTCGGACGTAGTGGCGAATTGCTATGAGTTTGTGTTTCGTCCGTCCGTTTCGGGGATTTGGATGTTCAGCGATTTGATCTTTCGGTACAGGGTGCTTGCGTCTATTCCAAGGTCTTTGGCGGCCAGCGTGCGGTTGCCGGCGTGTTGGCGGAGGGCTTCGATAATCATTGCCGTCTCCATTGACTTGAGCTTCATGCCTCCCATGGCGACGGGTAACCCGGAGGGTGATTTGTCGCGCAAGTTAGCCGGAAGATTCTGGGGCATGATGAGGCCGCCCTGGCAGAGAACGAACGCGTGCTCAATTATGTTTTCCAGTTCGCGGACATTGCCCGGGTAGTCATGCTCCATGAGGATCGCAAGTGTGGCATGTGACAGACCTGCGATATCCTTGCCTTGGAGCATGTTGAACCTGCCGATGAAATAGTCCACAAGAAGGGGTATGTCTTCTTTGCGAGCCCGCAGGTTTGGCAGCTCAACGTGAATCACATTGATGCGATAGAAGAGGTCCTCTCTGAACTTCTCCTTCTTGACCAGGTCAGACAGGTTTTTGTTGGTGGCGGCTATGATTCTCACGTTGGTGGGTACGGATTCGATTCCGCCGAGCGGTTCAAAAGTGTGTTCCTGAAGTACGCGCAGCAGACGCACCTGCATAGCCGGTGATATGTCGCCTATTTCATCGAGGAAGAGAGTGCCTTCATCGGCCAGGGCAAAGCGTCCGAGCTTATCCTGTTTGGCGTCAGTGAACGCGCCGGCCTTGTAACCGAACAGCTCTGATTCGAGCAGGGTGTCAGGGAGGGCACCGCAGTTAAGCGCAATGAATCGGTTTTCGCGGCGGGAGGAAAGGTTGTGAATCGCCCGTGCGACCAGCTCCTTGCCCGTTCCGCTTGCCCCGGTTATCAGAACGCTGCTGTGGCTGTCGGAAAGTTGGGGCAGAAGCGCGAACAGGTCGCGCATGACCTGACTTTGGCCGACGATATCCTCGAATGTGTAGGTAGCTTCCAGTTTCTTGCGCAGCTCCTTGACCTGACGGAGGTCCTGGAACGTTTCCACCCCGCCGATGATCCGGCCTTGCTGGTCGCGAAGTGCACAGGCGGAAACTCTGACGGGTACCTCCTTGCCATCCACATCAAGCATGTAGACAGTAGTGTTTACGACTGGCTCTTCGGCCACCATAGCCTGTTTAAGTGCGCAGGCACCCTCGCAAATGTTCGCCCTGAACACGTCGCAGCATTGCTGACCGATTGCATCTTCCCGCAGGACTCCGGTGATTCGCTCGGCGGCCTGGTTGAATGAGGTGACTCGCCAGTCCAGATCGACCGTGAAGACACCTTCATTGATGGAGTCCAGAATTATGTCGCGACATTGTGCTTCAGATGTATCCATTGTTTGATCTCACTATTGCAGGGATGCGGGTGTTGTAGCCAACTGTATCAATGTGATTATAAGCAGTACCATGGCAATATGCAAGTCGATAGTGCCTGGTAAACGTGCATATTGCATGACGGCTTCAATTGTTGCTGATTGTACAAGTGCTTATAAGGGATTAGGGAAGCAATGGTTAGAGTTAATATAGTGTAATGGATATGCGTTTGGCACGATTATTGCTTGTTTATACTTGTGATGAAGATAGCGATTACAACATGGTCTGGACGGGTTTCGCCGGTTCTTGATGTCGCCAGGCAGTTTCTGGTGGTGGAATCCCTTAACGGGGAGGAAGTGAGCCGATACGAAGTAGGTATTGAAGAAGCACCGGTGGCTACTCGGGCCAAGCGGATTGCAGAGTTGGGTGTGGATGTGCTCATTTGCGGGGCAGTGTCCCAGCCGCTTGAGGCAATGCTCGGCAGTTCGGGAATCAGCCTTATTCCGCACACGTGCGGGCCGGTGGAGGATATTCTCCAAGCATTCTTGTCGGGACAGTTGACCCCGCAGTCATTCTTGATGCCCGGATGTTGTGGACGCCGTCGGCATGGTGCCGGCCGGGTTGGTGGTGGACAGGGCTCTGGTGGGCGAGGTCGTGGTTACGGATGCGGGAAGTCAAACACATAGGAGTGTCATTATGAAAGTTGCAGTTACATCTACTGGTTCGAATCTGGGCAGTGAAGTTGATCCCCGTTTTGGCCGGGCGAAATGGTTCATCGTAGTCGATACCGAAACGTCCGAATTCTCGGCCCACGATAACTCGCAGAATTTGAATGCTGCCCAGGGCGCGGGAATCCAGGCTGGTCGAAATGTGGTGGACCTTGGCGTAGAGGCTGTGGTGACAGGCAATGTTGGTCCCAAGGCGTTTGCCACTCTGCAGGCCGGCGGAGTAAGTGTTTACATAGGTGCATCGGGATCGGTAAGCGAAGCTCTGGAAAAACTAAAAACCGGCGAACTTCAGAATGTGAGCCAGGCGAATGTCGATGGACATTGGTCCTGAACACTGTGAATAGAGGTAAGAGATATGCCCGGATTTGATGGAACGGGTCCTCGTGGATTAGGATCGATGGCTGGCGCAGGGATGGGATATTGCGTATTGGATGTTTCACGGGAAACAGATGCTTCATGCGAAGCAGAAGCAGATACAGAAGCTAAGTATAGGCAGAGTTTAACTAACGTAAGGAGCAAAATTATGCCAGCTGGAGATAGAACAGGCCCCGCAGGAATGGGCCCAATGACAGGACGTGGACTCGGTGATTGCGTTGTTGCAGGTGGCGTTGTTGCAGGTGCTCGCAATTTCATCGGTCGCGGATTTGGTGCGTTTGGATTTGGCGGAGGACGAGGAAGAGGCCGCGGTTGGCGCAATGGTTTCCTTGCTACTGGCATGACCGGTCGCCAACGCGCCGGAATGGATGTGGCTGGATCTGGCCAACCTTATGGACAAGCAGCGCCCACAAGAGAGCAGGAATTGAGTGCTCTGAAAGGGCAGGCGGAAGAGTTTGGAAATGCTCTGACAGAGATTAAGCAGAGGATTGACGAACTCCAGGGTCAAGCTGACGACAAGGCCTGAGCGGCCACATGATGGGCAGATGTAATGCCCAGGGAAGCATTCGCATGAGAATTTCAGTCGCAAGCGGTAAAGGCGGAACAGGCAAAACCACGTTGGCTACGAATTTGGCGTATGTGGCTGCGCGAAACGGACGTAGCGTTGCGTACGTGGATTGCGATGTTGAGGAGCCCAATGGCCACATTTTCCTGAAACCGGATATATCATTACGTAAGCCCGTCGGGAATAGGGTTCCTGAGGTGGATGCGGACAAGTGTACATTGTGTGGTCTGTGTGGAGATATATGCCAGTACAGCGCCATCGTCAAAGTCGGCGAAAGTGTGCTTGTCTATCATGAGCTCTGTCACGGTTGCGGCGGTTGTTCGCTTGTGTGCCCCTCTGATGCCATTGGCGAACAGATCCGCGAACTGGGCGTACTTGAGACAGGCACTGCTGGCGATGTTCAATTCGTGCACGGTTTGCTGCACGTCGGTGAAGCGATGAGTCCGCCATTGATACGCGAGGTCCGCAGCGCAGTGCCTGAGGTGGACCTGGTGATTTTTGATGCTCCGCCAGGCACCTCATGCCCTGTGATAGAAGCCGTCAGGGATTCAGACTTTGTGATTCTCATAACCGAGCCGACGCCGTTTGGACTCAATGACCTGAAGCTGGCTGTGGAGATGATTCGTGCGTTGGGTTTGCCTTTTGGCGTGGTTGTCAATCGTGCGGGTATTGGCGATGGAGAAACGGAGCTATACTGCCAGGCAGAGGATATCGAGATAGTGGCTGAGATTCCTGATGATCGTAGGATTGCCGAAGCGTATTCGCGGGGCGAAATGGTCTGCGAGGCCATCGGGGAATACGAGTCCTCTTTCACGGGTATTCTCGAAGTTATCATGAAGAATGTAGCCGTAAAGAAGGATTGTGTATTATGAAGGAACTGGTGGTTATTAGTGGCAAGGGCGGAACCGGCAAGACTTCCATAGTGGCCTCATTTGCAGCGCTTGCTGACAATGCAGTGCTTGGCGACTGCGACGTAGACGCGGCGGACTTGCATTTGGTTATGGCTCCAGAGATCGTGAAACGTACGGAGTTTTCCGGCGGATCGCGTGCGAAAATCAACCCGGATAATTGTACCTCGTGCGGAAAATGCATGGAGTTGTGCCGCTTCGATGCGGTCAAATGTGATGATGCATCTGATGCCAAGGCGGAAAAGACATACTCCATCGACCCGATTGGTTGCGAAGGGTGCGGTGTGTGTGCGTGGTTCTGCCCCAGCGATGCTATCGAGTTTGGCCCGGTGACAAACGGTGAGTGGTTCGTTTCTGACACGCGCTGCGGACCGATGGTGCATGCAAAACTCGGTGTCGCCGAGGAGAATTCGGGCAAGCTGGTGAGCGTGGTTCGCGATCACGCACGGGAAATAGCTGAAGATCGCAAGTGTGATTTTGTCATCATTGATGGCTCGCCGGGCATTGGTTGTCCGGTTATCGCCTCGATTACCGCAGCGAACGTTGTGCTGGTGGTAACCGAGCCAACGTTGAGCGGGATGCATGATCTTGAGCGTGTGACAGCCCTGACCAAACACTTCGGAATCGAGACTCTGGTATGCATCAACAAGTGGGACCTGAATGCTGACATTGCCTCTCAGATCGAAGCGAAGTGTGTTGAAAGTGGAATAAAGGTAGCGGGGAAGGTTCGATATGATCGCGGCGTCACCGACTCGCAGGTCCAGCGGAAGTCGCTTGTGGAGTTTAAGCAAGACGGGGCCGCTAAGGATGTCAAAGAATTATGGGCCGATGTGTTGGTGGCGATGGCGTAGCGGCGTGTTACAAAGCATCCTCTGTTCTGGCCCCCGGCCAGGGCGATACGATGCATCAATCAGAATAGGTTTTCTCGACAGGAAGAGTTCCACAATGAGTACAGACAACAGTTGTTCAGAGATATCACAGCCGGATCCAGCCGCCGCGGAACTGGAAGAATTCATGCTTCAGGGGCGAATGCAGGATATCGGCGAGAAGCTGCTGGTGCTTTCGGGAAAGGGAGGGGTCGGAAAGAGCACCGTAGCAGTAAACCTGGCCGTTGCGCTGGCGCGGAGTGGAAAAAAAGTTGGTCTACTGGATGTTGATGTGCATGGCCCGAGTGTCCCGAAACTTCTTGGTCTGGAAGGCCGAAAGATCGAGATGAGCCAGACGGAAATGCTCCCGATGAAGGTGAGCGATAACCTGTCGGTCATGTCGATCGGGCTGATGTTAGAAAACCTGAATACCCCCGTCATATGGCGAGGGCCTCGTAAATACGGCGTAATCCGGCAGTTTCTGAAGGATGTCGCCTGGGGCAAGTTGGACTATCTGGTAGTTGATTCTCCACCGGGAACAGGCGATGAGCCACTGTCGATTGCCCAGCTCGTTGGCGAGCCTTCTCGGGCAGTAGTTGTGACAACACCGCAGGAAATGGCGATTGCAGACGTTCGGCGTTGCGTCGCATTCTGCGAGACACTTGCTCTGCCTATCGCCGGGATCGTGGAAAATATGAGCGGATACGTGTGCCCGAAATGTGGTGAAAAGACGGATATCTTCACTTCCGGTGGCGGAAAGAAGCTGGCCGAAGAGTTGAAACTTCCTCTGCTTGGGACAATCCCAATCGATCCGCGGGTTATGCTGTCTGGTGAAGCGGGAATGCCATTTGCAGAAAGTGGTGACGACTGGCCGGCTGGCAAAGCTTTCATGGAAATTACGCAGAACATCTTGAACGCCTGAAAAGTATCAGGTGACAGAACGTACAATAGCAGAAGTCAACATCAGGAGAATCATCTAATGAAAATCGCAATACCCCTGGCAAACGGTTGTCTTTGCATGCATTTCGGACATTGTGAGCAGTTCGCTCTGGTGGAGACTGATGAGCAGGATTGCATTGTTAAGACGGAAATGCTTACCCCCCCTGCGCATGAACCGGGCGTCCTGCCCGCATGGCTGCACGAACAAGGTGCCAATGTGATCATTGCTGGCGGCATGGGCACGAGAGCACAGCAACTGTTCACGCAGAACGATATCAAGGTCGTCGTCGGTGCACCGGCTTTGGATCCCGAAACACTGGTATTCGAATACCTGGCCGGAACGCTTGTCATGGGTGACAATATCTGCGGGCATTAGAATTGCTGACAATAATGAAGGAGACTTGGGAATGATTAGCAAATTATCTGGTCGACAGCAGATTTGGTTCGTCATTGTCCTGGTGTCCGCAGTTGCGATTGTGGCTGTTGGCTGGTTGCGGCAGAACGATGCCGCTGCGCCTGTGCCCGCTGAATCGATATTCACTGTTGAGATGAGCGCAAAGCAGATTGCGCCGAAACTTGGTGTTACCGGCAAGGGTTTGTTGCGTGAATTGGCTCTACCGCTGGACAGCCCCAAACCGGCGCGTCCGTCTTCGCCTACGGCTTGCGTCTTCGCCTATGGCTTCGTCGTCACAAGTCGTCGCGACAAGGCGCAGTCACATACTAACATACTGACCACTGATGGCTAAAACGCAGCATGCGATTGGGTCCAGAATCTTACAGTCGGCCCAAAACACGCAACAAACTACCAAAAACGTTGCGTATTTTGCGTATTTTGGACAACGCTCGCGATTTTGAGTTTCGTTGCAATTCAAATCAAAATAGATACTTATGTTCATGAAACTTCCAAAACTGCTGAAAAACCGTTTACGCAACACCTCTATTTCATAATTTCTCAATGTTTCCCATTCTTTCCATCAAAGGGCCGACGCTTTTGTCGAATCAGCATCAACTCCTCCCGCTATCTGCCCGAAGCGATGCAGCCGTATGTGGGCGACGTTGGGCTTGCGAATCGCAGGTATTTGCGTCATTTCATGATAGGTGTGTAACCGCTGGGGGATGCGGCTGCACTATCTTAACGATCAAACACATTCTCGGCCGGGAAGATTTGTAATGTCAGAGTGTGTACGTTCGTGTATGCAAGGGTGCTATTGCAGTATTTGGATCAACTTGCCAGAAGGGACAAACGAGTGATGAAAGGGAATGTACACAGAATTGGTGGGTTAGTGGCGGCGGGGGTGTTGAGTGTGCTTCTGATGGCCGGCTGCGTTCCGAGCATCAAAGAAGTTCAACGCATGCGAGAGACAGACTCGCCGGCGGCTGCAGCAAGACGCCAGCGCAGACTGCTCGAACACGCGTCGACAGGGCCCAACGCCAAGAAGCAGTCTTCGCAGTCACGGAATCCTGTATGGCGCGTGGAGGCGATGCGAACGATGTGCGGGATCGATTCTCGCTTCGCATTCTCGCAAGCCAAGCCGCAACTCCACGCGCAATTGATCGCACTGCTGAAGCGTGAATACTCCGACCCCGGAACAACCGCAGATCGCCAGCGAGTAAGAGCGTGGAGCGTGCATTGCCTTGCCGGTATGAATGATGCGATGAGTGCGGAATGGTTTGTTGAAGTGCTTGAGCATAATCTGTGGGCCACTGACAGGGAGCGTATCGTAGCTGCTGCTGCATTCGACGCGCTGCAGACGCGTGTTGATGCTATCAGGTCGGATGCATCGCTTCGCAGGCGAGTGCTGGTGCAGCTGGCAGCGATATCCGCCAGACCAGAGCAGACCGCACCACGCATCAGGCCCGCAGTTGCCTATCTCACGCTGAAGTTGAAGGACTATCTGGGCGTGGTTGACTTGGTAGCTGGACTTTCGCAAACGAAGACCGAGCTCAAATCGCTACTGGTTGCACTTGACTGGAACTATCAGAAACTCGCAACCAATGCCCATACGGCAGAGGCCGCCGGAGCCAGTGCGTTCAAGATCAATAAGGTGCAGTTGCTTTCCCTTGCGTGGCATGCCAATGCAGATGTGCGCAAGCGTTCGAGGATTATTCTCGGGCAGTTTGCGCTTGAGGAGTTCATCGATGCACTTGCGATACGTATTAAGTCACCGACAGCCGCAGCCAAACCACTGAACGAGGACTATCTGCATTTTGCCAATATATCGCCACCTACATCCGCACCGAAGGCGGCTGACCCCGTGCGTATCAAGCGCATGAGCCAGGCCATCAGCAGCATGTATGACAGGTTGCCGCACATGTCTGTTGGCGACAGAGAGACGATCCTCGCCCGGCGCTACTCGCTCGACTCGCAGGAGGTCGCATCGCACCTGCTTCGCATGAACCCCATAATGTTGACGGCAGACACGCCCCGCGCCATGCAGCACATCCGTTATCTGGGCGTATTGCGAACCAACACGAACGTGAATGCCGCAGCGCGAAGACAGGTTCCGCCAGCAATCGCGGCGTTCACGGCCCGCAACGATAGCCGCATCCGCGCCGAAGTGCTGTCGCTGCTGATCGCCAGTGATCCGCTGGAGCTGATGACGCAGTGCGCCCGGGCGATGAAGAGCATTGGTGGCGATTCACCAGCCGCCGCGGAGACTCTCACGCGAGCCTATATCGCCGCTATCGAGAAGCTTGAAAGCCCACCGGGGGTGAGGAATATGCCGCAAGCTAAAGGCTGGAAGCCACATTCATACGAGTATTTCGCTTACGCCATCGCTCGCCCGGAATACAAGTTTGCCGCCACCACGGCCGACTTCCTGGCAAGTCGCGATCGCGATCTGCTGGTGAGAATGCTCAGCAAGGATGCCGACACGCGAACTGCCGCAGGCAAACGCCCCGGCCGCGCCAGGCTGATACTGCTGGGCAGCACTGTGCAGGCCGGGCAGGGTCTACTTGCGAAACAGACCTACGCGTCGGTTGTTAGAGTGCTGCGCCGCGGCGCAGTAACAGAAGATGAAGAACAGTCGATGGCATGCGTACGATATCTGCTGGAATTTGGCGAGATCATATCGCACGCACAGGCCAGCGGGTTGCCCAAGGGCGCACAAGTGCTCGTGGCGATGTCCGCACACAGAAACACGCCGGCTGGGCAGCCGAATACGGGGAGCAAATGATGAGTACATATCATAGATATACAAGCCTGATACTGCTGCTTGGCGTTGCATTGTTCGCAGGCGGTTGTGACACTCAGCACACCATGCCCCAAATGCAGTTCCAACAGTTGCACGCCTCGCCCGACGCATCCGCCGCGTTCGCGGTGCCTCGTGACAGTTCGGCAATCAGCAGGACTGTCGCACGGGTTGCATCTGCGCCGAAGACCGTCGTTCCTGCTCGCACTATTGCCCTGCGCCCACCAGCCGCCGCGATTGGCGCAGGCGAAGTCGAGCAGATGAAGGTTATCTGGCATCCAGTTTCAGGTCGTCCGTCCCCGTACGCCGCGGGCAACACGCAGATTGTTGACCGCATAATTGTCCGCGCCGCAGACGGCACATATCACTATACAGCGCCGCTGGGCAAGGGCGCAGCCGGGGCTATCGCAGACCGCTATATCCCCATTAGTATGTTCACCATGAAAAGCCCCCACGGCACCATGCATCCGACGGGCGTCTTGCAGACCGCGCCGCTCGCGCCGCTGACTGTTGTCAATTCGGGATACGTGATCAGCGTGGCCGTTAAGGGAGGCGAGATTGTCAAGAGCATAGCGATTGCGCCGGATCTCTCGCGCCTGAAATCGATCGAACGCAGAGGCCGGAATGGTGAATCAGGCTTTTCTGGCGAAAATGGCGAAAATGGCAGCGATGGAGAGTCTCCCAGCCAAGTCCATATCGGTGGCGGGCACCGGGTGGTTCGTGCTGTGAGAATCACTGCCCCAAAGTCGCCCAGGCGAGCGGCTCGGCCAGTGGGCCCCAGATCGAAGGCGCGAGCAGGTAAGCCAGTGCGAGTTGCCAAGAAACGCCGACCCGCGAAGGCAAAGCGGCGGCGGGCAGATCATGGCAAGCGGCGCGGCGGGCGTGACGGGCGCCATGGTGCAGATGGCGGCGATGGAAATGATGGCAACGATGGCACTGACGGCCGATACGGTGCTCACGGCACGAATGCCGGGCGACTAGGCGTGAAGGTGACACAACTGGAATCTCCGATGTTCAAACGCCCGCTGATGAAGGTGGTGTTGCTCAACGGCAGTGCCACGCCGGTGCCGCTGGTGGCTGCGTGGGGACAGAAGCTGACGATTGTGGCGTCGGGCGGACACGGTGGCGATGGCGGACGCGGTGGTAGTGGCGGCAATGGCGGCAAAGGCGGCTGCGGTCAACCCGGCCAGGATGGCAAGTGGGGCAAAGCCGGCAAGCCGGGACGCGATGGGAAGCGTGGCAAACGCGGCAGAGATGCAACGAAGGATTCACCCGCAACCGACGGCCAGAGAGGCCAAGATGGCGGGCGGGGCAGGCCGGGCGGAGACGGCGGCGATGGCGGGGATGGTGGCGTTGGTGGTGACGGTGGCAATGGCGGTAGCGGCGGTAGTGGTGGCGACGGCGGCAACGGTGGAAACGGCGGGGACCTGACCGTTACTGTCGAAGGCAGCAGCGAGTTCGTCAAGATGGTTGGCGCGAGTTTCTCGTTTGATGTCGCGGGCGGTCGGCGCGGCGATGGCGGCTACCACGGTAGTGGCGGCTCTGGGGCAGAAGGTGGCAACGAAGGCAGGGGAGGCACGGCCGGTCCTGGCGGTTCAGGCGGCAAGGCCGGTAAAGGCGGCAGGGGCGGTGCCGGCGGGAAAGGTATCACCATAACCGTGAAGACAGACACGCCGGCCGCGAAAGCTGCGGATGGCGACAAAGGCGGCAAGGGTGGCAAAGGAAGTAAAGGCAAAGGCGACAAGGACAGCAAAGCAAGTGCGGAAGCGACTCGGCCGGAAACAACCATCACGCGCCCAGCTGGCAAGCCGGGGCGTAGTGGCAAGAAGGGTCGCCCCGGCAAATCCGGCAACTTCGGAAAGTTAGGCAATCGCGGCCGGAAGGGCCGGTTGGGGCAGCGGGGCAGCGACGGAAGCAACGGACGGGCCGGAAACCCAGGTGCTAGTGGCGTTGTTCATCACAATCGGATTATCCTCCCGGCGAAGTAGATCGCATCGCCAGCCCGCATTGGTGCACCATTCCCTACGGATTTGCTGTACGGGCGGCTGCGAACAATCCTATCGCTGTCAATAGTCTGGGTGTTCACGTCGTGTCTGCCATTTCCAGGACTTGACATATGTTCTGTCCCATCTAAATGCAGGGGCATGGAAATCCGCAAGTCGCTTCGGCGGTAATCCGGCATGAACCTATTTTTTCTATGTGTGAGATTACTTGTAGTACTGGCTCATTATCAGGTCGCTGAAGCGTTCGCCCATGAGTATGTTTCCATCGGGATAGGGGTGCAGGCCATCGGGCATGTTGTGTTCGTCGGCCTGTTCTGCGCCGAAGAGATCCGCACCGTTGAAGTAACGCAGATTGGTATCGCCCATCTCGCACATTATGTTGGCGACCCTCTCCATCTCGGTTCGCATTTGCGGCAGCATTATTCCACTGCTGTGCGATATGGTTTCTTCATTCGCTGGGGAAATGATGGGACTGATAAGTGCGATTGGGGTGTCGGGGTGCTTTTCGCGAATAATCTGCACCATGCCGACAACGGCAGGGGCATACGTTCGAATTCCGATCGAACCGCCTATCATATTGATGCCCATCTTGAGCGTGATAAGGTCGGCCGGCAGATCTCGAATCATTATCGCGACCACCGGGTCCATATGACACTGGCCACCATAACCAAGCTGCATGAGATTGAGCTTGTGCTTGCGTGCTACCACAGCGGACCAGGTTTGCGCGGGGCTATGGCTGCGCACGGCGTGGGTAATCGAACTGCCGTACGTGACCCACTTGGGGCGGGTATCTTCAACGGGCTCAACCGTAGCACCATCGTTGACGATGATGTGCCTGACGATCACCGCGAACCAGACGGGAAACCAGATTTCCACAGTCTTCATGCCCGGTGCGATCTCGTCGAAGCAGAACTCCTCGTCAGCGACTGGAACCTGCATCATCGACTTGATATCGCCGTCTACGGTTAGGTCGAACATGCGATAATCGCTCTGGCCTTCGCTGTTGGTCGTCGGTTCGAGTGCCAGTCCGATGGTGGTTGCATCGGTGGCAAAACGCATACGGACGCCGGCAGTCATCGACGCGTTGACGGCGAGCCCTGAGTCAAACAGGGGCAATTTGTCATGAGTCAGCCGCCAGGGTTTTACGCCATCGGGTGTCTTCTCAAGTGATACTGCTCCTTCAAAAAACTCGTCAACAAGCTTTACGGTCTGCATCGTAATATCCTTCCAAATCCTTAGAAATACTTCGAAATCGTGTTATGAATACTTGGCCGATCCTACACTGACGCCGTGTGAGATCAAGTTCGCCTGTCCGAAATGGCGACAAAATGTGTCATAGCAGTCTGAGAATCCAGAAAAACGCCCAAATTCCGGCAGGTGTTGTTGCCGTGGGTAGATCGCGGCGATGGAATATTCTTATCTCGTCCATATTGCAGCCACAGGTATTTGCGTGTAGAATCATACAAACGATGGTATTGGCGGAAGCAGAATGTCGCAGGGAGCTGAAAAATGATGAAATCCGACGAAAAGAACTGGCTGGAGACGTGCCTTGGCAAGCTGGGCGCGGGCAGGGTGGCGGTATTTGGCGATTTCTGCGTGGACGCTTACTGGATAATGGGGCCTGACAACGGGGAGAGTTCTGTGGAAACCGGTCTGCCGGTGTGGCGAGTCAAGGAGCAGAAATACTATCTGGGGGCTGCTGGTAATGTAGCTGCCAATTTGGCGTCGATAGGTGTGGGAGAGATACACGCGATAAGCATGATGGGTGACGATCTGTACGGCCGGTGCATGCTGAAGCTGCTGAGCGATCTGGGCGTGAAGACCGGTTCGGTGCTGGCGTGCCAGGACAACTGGCAGACTATGGTGTTCGGCAAGCCATACATTAATGATGCCGAGCAGAACCGTATTGACTTCGGCGGTTACAACGAAATCGCCCCAGCCAGTATTGATGCGTTGGTGGCAGAGCTTGATCGTCTGGCGTCGAACGTGGATATGGTGATTTTGAATCAGCAGGTGCCCGCAGGCGTGTCGTCACCGGCGATGATCGACAGGCTCAACGAGGTAGTGGCGGCCCATCCAGAGTGCAGGTTTATCGTGGATTCACGCCATCGCGCCGGGCTTTACAAGGGAGCGATGCTGAAGGTGAATGCTCACGAGGCGGTGGAGTTGCTGGGCATTGAGCGACAGCTCGATCAGCGTGTGACCGCCGACGAAGCGCGAGTCTGTGCGCAGCGTCTGTACGAAAAGAACGGCAAGCCTGTGTTTGTCACTCGTGGCGAAAATGGCACGGTGGTAGTTGACGAAAACGGTTTGCATGACATTCCGGGCATCCAGATTATCGAACGGGTAGACACGGTTGGCGCTGGTGATACTACGGTATCGGCAATGGCTGCGGCGCTGGCGTCGGGGAGCGATTGCCCGACAGCGGCGAAGCTGGCCAACATTGCGGCATCGGTTACGGTGCGGAAACTGAAGACCACCGGAACTGCCAACGTGGACGAAATTCGCCAGGTGGGCCCGACGCCATATTACGTATACCTGCCCGAACTGGCCGACGACATTCGCCACGCCAGGCACATCGATGGCAGCGAGATAGAGGTGATTCGCCAATTGCCTGAGAAGCTGAAGATTCGCCACGCTATTTTTGATCACGACGGGACGATATCCACCTTGCGGCAGGGGTGGGAGAAGATCATGTGCCCGATGATGCTGCACGCAATTCTCGGCCCGCGATATGAAGATGCCGACGAAGTTCTGTATCACAAGGCGTTGGATCAGGCCGAGAAATACATCGACAAGACCACCGGAATCCAGACTCTCTCGCAGATGCAGGGGCTGGTGGAGCTGGTGAAGGAGTTCGGTTGCGTGTCGGCTGATCAGATTCTGGACATGCACGGATACAAAGCTGTCTATAACGATGAGCTGCTGGAGATGGTGAATCAGCGAATCGCAAAGCTGCGCCGCGGGGAGCTGGATACCGGTGATTTCCTGGTGAAGAATGCCCGTAAACTGCTTGAAAGGCTTGCAGATGCCGGCGTGAAGCTCTATCTGGCCAGCGGCACGGATGAAGCCGATGTGATAGCCGAAGCTGCTGCGATGGGATATGCCGATCTCTTTGAGGGTAGGATTTTCGGAGCGATTGGCGATGTGAAGGTAGAGGCGAAAAAGGTGGTTCTGGAGCGGATTATCGGTGAGAATAATCTCAGTGGAACGGAGTTCGTGACGTTTGGCGATGGCCCGGTAGAGATGCGAGAGGCCCGCGGCCGCGGCGGCGTTACGGTAGGTGTTGCGAGCAACGAGTTGCAGCGTTTCGGACTTGATGAATCGAAACGCGCCCGGCTTATTCGGGCAGGTGCCGATATTGTGGTTCCGGACTTCAGCCAGCTTGACAGACTGCTGGAAGTGCTTCAAGTTAAAAGGAATTGAACATGGATGATATGACGACAATCAAGACGCGGTTCGCCGAATCGCTCGACATAATCAAACGTACGTGTGACAGACATAGCGAGACGTTGTGCCGCGCGGCCGAGCTTACGGTGGAATCATACAAGGTTGGCGGCGGTGTGTTCCTGTTTGGCAATGGTGGCTCTGCGGCTGACGCGCAGCATATTGCGGGTGAACTGGTAGGGCGATTCCTGCTGGATCGTCGCGGGTTGAAAGCCCAGGCGCTGACGGTGGATTCGTCCGTGATAACATGCCTGACGAATGATTATGACTACGACATGATCTTCGCCCGCCAGCTTGAAGCCTGCGCGACTGCCGGTGATGTGGCGATAGGTCTGAGCGGATCGGGCAACTCGCCGAACGTGGTAGCCGCCCTGAAATACGCCCGGGAGAATGGTATGAAGACCATCGCCTTCACGGGCGAAGGCGGCGGCGAAAGTGCCCAGTATGCAGACGTGCTTCTTGACGCAGCTACCACCGTGACATGCCGAGCCCAGGAAGCCCATATAGTTATGTACCACACGCTGTGTGAACTGGTGGAACGCGCCATGGCCGACCTTTCGGGTGGCATGGCGACACCGCAGGGGTCGCCATGATTACAAGGCGCAACTGACACCATGGCGACCCACGATACGACTGTGTGTCGTCATGCCACCCGGCCGCAAAAATCGGGGACAGTCCCAACATCGGTACAGTCCCCATTTTTGCTGAAGCATAAGGCCCGACCGGGAGATTCCGGCTAGTCGGCGAGTGTGCATTCCAGCTCCATTGCCTGGGTGACCAGGGCGATGTAGTCATCGCGTTGCATATCGAACGCGCCGAAGCGTTCGAGATTGTCGGTGGTCCACTGCACGTCGCAGACTATGAATCCCCGCTCACCGAGCCGCTTGATGAACCACGCCAGCGCCACTTTGCCCGCATCTGTCTGGCGGTGGAACATGCTCTCTGCGAAAAAAGCGCCGCCCATCGACACGCCATATAGGCCGCCTGCCGGTTCGGTGCCTGTCGGTTCGCCGTCGTCGCCGATCTGCTCGGCAGGCCAGGCTTCAATGCTGCAGGCGAGTCCCAGTTCGTGCAGGCGGTTATACGCCAGGCGTATTTCGGGGGATATCCACGTTCCGCCTGCTTCGGCGGGCCTCTGGCCGCACAGCTCCATAACTTTGTCGAAACATTTGTTGATGGTGCACACATACCGGCCGCTGCGAATTGTGCGATCGAGACTGCGTGATATGTGGAATCTGTCGTCGATGGGCATGATGCCGCGCGGGTCAGGGCTGAACCACATTAGCTCGCCATCCTGCACCATCGGGAAGATGCCCTGTGAGTACGCCATTACGAGGTTCTCGGGGCAGAGCGTGTCCAGGATTTGCTGATCTGGGGTCATCCGGCGCTCTTGGCGGCGAGTTTGCGTTGTTTCCAATCAGCGATCACGCGGTTGATCTGTTTTCGTTTGCGGAAGGTTACGATTACCTGCAGCCCGACCGCCATAACCACCATGATTCCTATCACGAGATAGGCAGTCTTCAGGCTGAGGTAATCGGTCAGCACACCGACGATGACGGGCCCGGCGACCCCTCCGATGCCGACTACCATTTCGTTGATCGATACGTATCGGGCGCTCCGTGTCGGGTGTATTACCGAGTGGAACACCAGGAAGAAGAAGAGGCTGCCGGAGTACACACCAAGGCATCCCGCAGCAACATAAAGGGACGCAGGGTTAGGGGCAAATGCAAACAGGCCCAGTGAGCCGATGCCGCATATTCCGAAAGCAGTCAGCGGACCGGGGCGATACATCCACGTCTTTCCACGAATAAAGGAAAGTCCAACAAACGCCTGTACTATTCGCAATATGAACATGGCTGTGCCTTGCTCGGCCGTTCCCATGTTGAATGGCTTGCCGATCTTTGGGAATATCCCGCCCTGATCGCAGCCTGCGTGGCATTGAGATCA
>CBDUQP010000065.1:0-18342 GCA_965369385.1 uncultured Phycisphaerales bacterium | reverse complement strand
TCACCTGCTCTGTGTACGAGAATTCTTTCTTGCCAGAAAGAATTCTCGTACACGTTGGCGTTGGTTTTCCAGAACACCCTTGATCTGGTCTGCCTCCAAATGCATAATTGGGAATCGACTACTTTAACAACTAAAGAGAGACATTGCATGGGCACGCTACTGGAATCGTTGCACAACTTGCAAGCTGTTGAAGAAAAGCTCACTCACGTTCGCAAACGCCTGGGAATGAGAGAAAGAGCATCCGAAGTCCAAGAACTCAAGATTGAACAGCTCACGTCTGAACACCAGAGCTTACAGGAGCAGTGCCTTACACTTCGTAAACGCGCTGACGAAGCCGAGCTGGATATCAGAACCAAAGACGAACAGGTCACGAAGCTCAGGGGCACTCTCAATACCGCCAAAACCAACAAGGAATACGCGGCACTCCTTACCCAGATTAATACCCTCAAAGCTGACAACGCAAAAGGCGAGGATGAGGGACTTGGCATACTCCAGCAATCCGAAGACGCCCGTGAGCAGGCCGATGCGCTGAACGAGAAGATACAAACAGAGCAAAAACGCCTCGAAGATATCCGCAATGAAAACGCGGAAGAAATCGCCAAGCTCACCAAGATGAGAGAGAAACTCGACGCCGACCGCTCCCTGGCAACTGAAGGCATCCCCGCCGGAGCAATGTCCACGTTCAACCGCATCGCGGGGAAATACGATGGCGAAGCCATGGCAATGGTAGAGATTCACGGCCGCCGCGTGCCACACTCGTATGTGTGCGGAGGATGCTTCATGTCTCTCAACTCCGAACATGCCAACGCGCTTCAGGTTCACGATCAAATCCGCCAGTGTGATAACTGCGGCAGAATTCTCTTCATGGATCCATGCAGCGTTAATTCAGCCGATTAATTTTTTGTCCCGAAAAAACTATCTCGTCACGGCTTAGCTCGCAGAACGAAGACCCGACGGGTGTGATTAATCGTAAACACTTGCCTGACAACTACCACTGTCAGGTTACAGTAGAACATTATTAGCGGGATAGAGCACTGACATCCTGCCAAGGAGGGCAGACGTGAAGGTCATCGTATATTTTGACGGCGGCAGCCGAGGGAACCCCGGGCCCGCAGGCGCTGGAACTGTGATTAAATCCGCCGACGATGGGACCGTCCTGTACGAAGCCGGGCTTTTCATCGGTGTTGCCACTAATAACGTAGCCGAATATTCCGCGCTGGTTCACGGCCTGCAAGCCGCCGAAAAGCTCACCGCCACCGACGTACACGTAATGGGCGATTCGCAATTGCTCGTACGCCAGATGCTTGGCGAATACCGCGTGAAAAACGCCGGCCTGAAACCGTTTTACCAGAATGCCTGCGCATTACGCGGAAAGTTCGAGAAATTCTCCATCGAGCACGTCAAACGTGACCTGAACACCGAAGCGGACAAGATGGCAAACATGGCGATGGACCTCAAGAGAAACTGCGGCGATGCCGAAGACGCCTGAGCGAGATGCCCATCGGGACTAACCGCTTGCCAGACCCTCGGCCCTGACAGCAGAAACAAGCGACATCCGCACAAGCGGTGACACCCGCACCCAGCAAATGCCCTTGGCTGCTCTGACGAGGAGCAAGCGGAATGCCTTCAATCGCAATAGAACCTGATTGGAAACAACAACCGAGATGGCAATGTTCTCTGAACAACTGATTCAGCAGGTTCAACAGGCCACCGACATTATCGACCTGATCGGACAATACGTAGCCCTTACCCGCAAAGGTAAGGAATTTCTCGGGTTATGCCCATTCCACGCCGACAAACGTCCCTCGATGAATGTCTCTCCTACAAAGCAGATATTCAAATGCTTCTCTTGCGGTGCAGGCGGCGATGTATTCAAGTTCCTATCACTCTACGAAAAATGTTCCTTCCCCGAAGCGGTAGAGCTGCTGGCAGACAAGGCGAACATCCCGCTGCCCAAAGACGGCGCGCCAGCCAACAATGCCGAACCGGGACTCAGCAAGAACGATCTCATTCGCGTGATGACCGCCGCATCGGAGTTTTTCTGCAAGCAGCTTTTTTCGCCTGCCGGTAAGCATGCACTGGCATACGCCCGGGATCGCGGGTTCACCGATGAATCTCTTGAGCGATTCCGAATCGGCTATGCTCCAGACGAGTGGAATGCGTTCCAGGATGTGGGAAGGGGCAAAGGCTTCAGCGAAGCCCAGATGCTTACCGCGGGCATGTTATCGCGAAGCGAAAAGAGCGGAAAATGCTACGATCGCTTCCGCAACCGCCTGATATTCCCCATTCTTGACCCCGCCAACAATGTGATAGCATTCGGCGGGCGGGCCCTGAGCCCCGAAGAACGCGCGAAATATCTAAACAGTCCGGAATCGCCGCTTTTCGACAAATCGTCGCAACTATACGCCCTGAACTGGGCCCGCGAACAGATCGTATCGACGGGCACTGCCGTTATCGTCGAGGGATACCTCGACGCCCTCATTCCAATCCAGGCGGGAGTAGGTAATGTGGTGGCGTCCCTGGGAACCGCACTTACCGATCGCCATGTGCGGCTCCTTTCGCGATACGCCAAGGAGGCGGTGCTTGTTTTCGATGCCGACCAGGCCGGCGCGGCAGCGGCACAAAGAGCTCTTGAAATATTCCTCGCACAGCAGATCCACGTGCGAGTGGCGACGATTCCCGAAGGCAAGGACCCTTGCGACTTCTGCCTCTCTGCCGGACCGGAGGCCCTGCAAACCCTTATAGACGAAGCCCCCGACGCACTTCACTATGTTTGGGACAACAAGCTGGCCCAATACAAAGCCGCCGGCGATAACCTGGCCGTTCGCAAGCAGGTGGTGGACGAATTCCTTACGCTGGTCGCATCGTCGAGCGCCTATGGCGCAATCGACGAAATACGCCGCGGGCAGCTCGCACAACACATCGGGCACATGCTGAACATCCCGGCAACCCAATTACAGCAGCAGATGCGGCACCTGTCGCGCCGCGTTCGCACACAGAACACCCCGCAAGCCCCGACCCAGCAATCGCTGAACACGATGCACGGGCTATCGCGGAACCCGGAGCGTATTGTGCTTGAGGTATTGCTCAATGAACCTGACCTGTTCGGCTCGGTGTCAGACTCGATCAGCCCGGAGGATTTCGCAGCCCCCCAGGCACAGGCAATTGCCAGGCGGGTGTGGGCTCTGGGCGAGGATGGCAGGCTCGCATTCGACAACATTCAGGGATGCGCCGAGATGGCGGACCACAGCGAGCTGCTCGCCGATCTGGCACTCGCCGGCGAGCGCAGGGGGGAATACTCGCAAGCACTCGCCAAGGCGGTTGAACACATACTGTACAGGCGGAATCAGGAGGAACTGCAGAATTCCAACTCCGCAGGCGGCTTGGACGATGATGCCCTCCGCAGACTCATGCAACACGCAAAGACCCCGGATGTCCGCAGGCGCGGGCTTGCCGACATGTCCTGAACGCCCCAACCGGCGCACTTCCGCTCCATGTTAACTCTCAAGCATTTCAGCGAGTGAGCGATAGTCCGTTTTTCCGGTCCCCAGCACTGGCATCTTCTCTGTGTGGATTACCCGCCGAATCGTGTGCAGCGATGACAGGCCCGAGCCGCGAATATGCTCGTTCACCTGCTCGCGATCGCGGCCGAGCGTCGAAAACATCACGATCTGGGGATGTTCTATATCGCTTGTCGCCGTCACCGCAAACAGCGGGCCCTCGGCCGCATCCCGTTCATCAGGCGAGAACAACCCCTCCACAACCGCCTCAATCGCCGGTAGCGAAATCATTTCGCCTCCGAGCTTCACAAAACGCTTCAATCGCCCGCAGAACGTCAAGAAACCGTCAGTATCTTCGCTTACCAGGTCGCCGGTTCGATACCACTGCTCGCCGTCAAATTCAACAAAAGGCGACTTGGCATCGCCAAGGTATCCGCCAAAAACACTCGCCCCTTGAACAAGGAGCATGCCCTTCTGCCCGAGTTCGACACGTTTGGGCTGATCGGATTCCACCTCGACAATCGCGTATTTCAGCGATTTCAGCACCTGGCCTATCGTACCCAACCTGGAGTCTTCGTCAAGATTCATCGCGACCACGGGCGAGCACTCGGTAATACCGTACCCCTCGATTATCTTCGCTTGTCCGCACTTGTCCCGCAGTTGTGCGTGGATACGATCACTGCACTTCTCCGCTCCGGTAACCACCAGGCGAAGCGTCTCAAGCTGCTCGCTCGTAGAGGCCCGCGCGATTCCGCTGACGAAGGTAGGCGTGCCCATGAGCAATGTCACGCGATAGGTTTCGATGATCTTTCCGATGACGGCTGCCTCGGTGGGATTCGTGTGATGCACCACCTTTAGCCCGCTGCAAAGCGACAAGAGCGTGCTGGCAACCAATCCGAAAGAGTGAAAAGGCGGAAGGATCGCGAGCAGCCGATCGTTATCGGGAATTGCGATTTGCGACAGGACATCGCCAATATTCGTCATGATGTTCTTGTGAGTAAGGGGTACAGCTTTGGGCAGGGATTCCGATCCACTGGTGAACAGCACCACCGCAACTTCCCGAACACGGGCCTTGTGGAGCGACGACCAGTTCAACCTGCTCGCCAGCCAGCATCGCAACTTGTGACAGAGCGTTATATCCGACGCCATTGACTCCAGTGCCACGATCTTTTCCGCAATACCAGACAGGTCCACACCCTGCACCTCAAGGCGTTTTACCAGAACGCTCGACGTGAGAACCTTCCGAACGCCCGCGACATCCAGACAGTGAACCATGTTCCGCAAACCTACCGTCCAGTTCACCATCACGGGAGTCTTGCCTGCGAACAATGTCGCAAGGAACACCACATCACACGTAACCGAAGACGGCAACATTATACCGACATGCTCGCCAGGCAAAGCCGCTATCGCGTCCTTCAGTGCCATCACGCCCATCACTATGTCACGAAATGTCTTCGTGCCAGAAGTCTGGTCGGCGATCACTACATCTCCGGGCCTGCTCCGTGCGCAGGCAAGGAACGCCTCGGTGATGGTTGCTTCCTGAGGCGCCGCCACACGATTAACACTGTCGCCATCAATGAACCATCGCCGGTCGACAGGATCAAGGTGAGCCGGACCCGCAGAAACAGCCCGGCCGCACGCGGCAAGCATCACATCACCAACAGTATTCAGCGCGGCCGTGTCGGGACAGGGGAAGCCGAATTCCTTCTCAAGCCAGATCGAAAGATCCGCCCTGGCAAGGCTGTCCATGCCCAGATCGTGCGCCAGGCGGCTGTCAGCATCGATCCTCTTCACACCGCTCAATTCGATAAGGTATTCGGTTGCTATCCGCTGCGTGGTGTCGGGCACCTCTTCGACGCTGCCTTCAATCGTCAGACATACGGGTTCATCTCGCCTCTGCGGGGCAAAGCCTTTCCATGGCGTGTATGGCACGTATGTATTAGGCGGAGGATTCTCGTTATAGAACTCCTCCATGTATCGGTTGGCAGTATCGCAGTCGGCCTGTCGCGGAAAGTCGTCGGGCTCGTGAAACTCGATGGTCACTTTCCGGCGTGGCGCAAAGAACAACGCGCTGGCCAGCAACGCTCGCACTCCCTTCCTCAGGACCTCACCCGTGCGAGGAGGCTTGCCGGATGCCCACCCAAAACTGCTGCCCCACAGCCCGCGAGTACGGACCAGCACAATTCGAACATCCGGGTACTCGTTAAGTATGGTATGCACCGCGCTGGCTGCGCCCAGGTCTTCCATTTGTGTCTTGCAAAGCTGCCCTGCCGGATACATCAGGATATTCTGCCCCTGTTGCAGAAGCTTTGCCGCATCCTTCACCACCTGCTCAACACGATCTCGGCCGGCCTGTCCGCTGTTGGCGGGATCGGGAATCGTCAGCGCTCCGCATTGGCGTGCCAGCGTCCGGACGAAGAATATATCCACCTCGTTCTCGTCGGCAACCGGGTGTGACTGGAACCGGGGATACAAGTTCGACATCATTATTATCGGATCGATCAACGCCGGGTGGTTCGGAAGGAACAGTATGCCCTTCTTGCCCCGGCCGGCAATCGCAGCCAGACCGATAGCCTTCACCCTGTAGCGAAGCCACAAACACGACCTGACGAACATCATGAATACCCAATCAACCATTCACTTAGCCTTTATGCCCCTGAGAAATCGACTAACCACCAATGCCGCCGTCACTGACAATACCCCCATGACCGCAAAACAACTAGTCGGCGACAACAGTTTGATCGATACGTAATAAACCAGACCCGACAAAGCTATGCCGATGAACGCCGCACAATTGGCGGCAGCGATTACCGTCCCCTTCCGTTCGGCGGCGGGACGTATCTGGATGAAGCCCTCGCATGGGATCAGCACCATCCCGCCAAACACACCGAACGCGAACAACCCTCCATAGAGCAGCGGCAACACTACCGCCGCAGACACCAGAGGCACTGCGCAAACCATGAATGCAGCGCACCCCATGGCAATTGTTGCCGGGACCAACACCCGACGCCAACGATCCCCTTGGGAGATAGCCGCGCTTATCCCGCCCCCTACGGCTACGCCGATCAATTCGGCGAAAGTCAGGTAAGATGCGATCTCCTCGCCTGATGTGAATTCCTTTGCTGACACGCCCAAAAGCTTGGGCATCTGCTGCTGACCCAAATCGGAAACAACCAGAACAAGAAACATCCCGATGAACCAGATAAACACATCAAGCCCCACTACAATCGCCAACAGGCGGTCGGCCCGGAGACCCACAATATCACGAAATGTCTTTGCCAAACCATTGACGGGCATGGGAGCATCCGGAGACGCGGCCGGGCGCTTTGGAACAAACAAACTGGCCGCCAGCCCCAACAAAGCGATCAAGACAACAGCAATCGCGATCCACATGCGGCCTTCACCTTGGCTGCCTCCATTCTTATTACCCAGTATCGGACCCGCCAGCACAACACCGCCAAGCATAGCCACCGTTACGAACACCTTCAAGATGGCGTTGGCTGTGATCACATGACTCGGCGGGTAGAGTTCGGGAATACTGCCGTTCAGGCTCGGACTGAATATCGCCGACTGGGCCGCCATGATGAACACCATCGCCAGAATCAGCCACCAGTTCACCATCAAAATGCCCGCAGCCCCGATCAACATCGCCACCACTTCCAGCGCCTTGGCGAATATCACAATGTTGCGTTTGGGGAATCTGTCGGCAAGCCATCCCACATGGGACGCAAAGATAATGAATGGGATTGAAAACAGGATCGCGATTGTGGCCTTGACCCAGTCCATGCCCACAGCCAGCAGGATCGCCGCCTGTTTGAAGAAGTTATCATTGAAGACACCAAGCGCGTATGTAGTCCCCATCATCAGGAACTTACCCCTGGCTTTGCGTATCTGGTTCTTCAGTTGTTCGTCCATGCTCGTGTCCCGTTCGAGATTGTTTTTCAAATCGACGAATGACCCACCACCCCACGCCAAACAGCAAATCCAGCCCGCCCTGAACCAGCCTTGCCAGCACCACAACGACCCCCGCCACTCCGTGCGACGCCACCAACGGCGTAATCACCGCCAGAAGAACACCTTCCCGCACGCCGAGTCCGCCCGGCGCCAGCACCACAAGATAACCTACCGTCCATGAAATCGCAAAACCGCCGGCCACCGCAAGATTACCGGCGAAGCTGTCGGGCAATCCGCCCGACACGGACCGCAACACCAGGCATCCGCCCGCACAATAGAGCAACCAGCCAATCATATAAAAGACAAGCGGCTTCAGAATGCTCGCGTTGGTAAGGGCTGGCACTTCGTCACGAGATATGCCTCTCATGCGATAGTAACGCCCCATAATCATCATTATCACTTTCGGATGAACCATAACAAGCGTGCAGACGAAAGCCCCCATGCATGTCCACCTGAGCAGACCCCACTGCCCTGGAATCACCACCCAGGAAGCCATGGATATCACAAGCGTGCAAACAAGCGACAGGATAACGTCCAGCCCTGCCCCAGCCAACACCTTGCTCGGCGTTGCACCCTCCGCGCCGCATGCCTGCATCCGCACCACAAACACCATAACCTTGCCCGGAATATACTTCGCTACCTGGGAGTATCCCCATGCCCGCATCGTGGTTCGCAAGCGAAGCCCCGGAGAAATATCCTTCATCAATACGTGCCATCCCAACGAAAGAACCAGGTATGACAGAAAAATGCATCCAACGCCACCAGCCAGCATCCATACGGATATGCCCGTACTCTGCGCGGTAAACTCATCCCAGCAATCCACCAGCGTGTATACGCAAAAACCGATCGCTGTCAGACCGATGATCCATCCCAACACTACTTTGATGATTTGTTTCTTGCTCATGAACCGCCCGGCCGATCAATCTGGCGTCCCCTCGCCCAAAACGCCAAGCCGCTGACCATCGTATCGTGTCTGCTTGATCTTCTCGCACCATGCAACATTGTCCAGATACCACATGATCGTCAATCGTAAGCCCGTCTCAAACGTCTGCGATGGCGTCCAGCCCAGCTCGCGATCTATCGCAGATGCATCGATAGCGTATCGCATGTCGTGGCCGGGACGATCCTGAACGAACGTGATCAGGTCCGCATAACTCCCGCCGTCTGGGGCAGGGCGAATAGAATCCAACTCGCTGCACAAGAGGCGGACAATATCGATGTTTTTCCATTCGTTGTGGCCGCCCACGTTATAGGTTTTTCCCGTGGCGCCAAAACGGACGATAGCATCCAGTGCGCGACAGTGATCCTCAACGTACAGCCAGTCTCTCACGTTTTGACCGCTACCGTATACGGGAAGCGACTCGCCTGCCAGGGCATTGGCGATCATCAATGGCAGAAGCTTTTCGGGAAACTGGTAGGGACCGTAGTTGTTGGAGCAATTGGACATGGTCACCGGCAGCCCATAGGTGCGACACCACGCCTGGACGATATGGTCCGAAGCAGCCTTCGATGCACTGTACGGGCTGCTGGGGTCATACGCGGTTTCCTCGGTGAAGTACCCCTCGCTGCCCAGCGAACCGAACACTTCGTCGGTACTCACATGATGAAAACGTACATCGCTACGATTGGCCCATGCAGCGCGGGCGGCCTGCAGGAGCACATATGTGCCCATCACGTTGGTCCGCAGAAACTCGTCAGGTGCATTGATGGATCGGTCTACGTGGCTTTCGGCGGCCAGGTGAATAACGGTATCGATTGGCTCTGCGCAGAACAGTTCGCCGACGGCCTGCTCGTCACAGATGTCCCCCTTCACAAACCGATATCGGTTGCCATAGAGTTCATCCAGGCCTTCGAGGTTATCCAGACTTCCGGCGTATGTGAGGAGATCAAGATTGATCACGCGAAGCGATTGGTCAGATTGCAACAGATATCGAATAAGATTGCATCCGATAAAACCAGCGCCGCCCGTCACAAGTACTGTTCTGGGAATATGTTGCACATCACCCATTAGGAAACTCCTCGAAGAAGCTCGCCAAGGCGTTACGCCAGTTGGGCATTGCCCGCAAACCGTGCGACGCCAATGCATCATTCGCCAATCGCGAATTAGCAGGACGCGGGGCCGGTCTGGGAAACTCCGACGTCGTGCATGGCGTAATTTCGCGAGTGATCCCCTTCAGGTGGAATATCTCCCGGGCAAAATCGTTCCACGTTGCTTCGCCTTCGCATGTTAGATGAAAAGTACCCCTCGCCGAACTCGAAAGCAACTGGGCCAGCCCTCCGGCAACCGCGCCGGTTGACGTGGGATTGCCCACCTGATCGTTCACCATCTTGAGAGGCCCACCCTGCTGTGAACCCAACCGCAACATTGTATGCACAAAGCTGGGACCACCCGGGCCGTACAACCAGGCTATTCTGGCGATCACGTGATTGTCGCAGTTCCGCCGCACCGCTTCCTCGCCGGCCAGCTTGCTTGCGCCGTATACGCTCTTGGGCCCAGGCATATCATCTTCGCTATAGGGATGATCCAAATCGCCCGGAAACACATAGTCGGTGGAAATCGCGATGAGCCTGGCAGCGATGGCGGTGCAGGCAGCAGCGATATTTGCCGAACCGTCGGCATTCACACTGAATGCCAAAGCAGCGTTGGATTCGCAATCGTCTACGGCAGTCATCGCTGCGCAGTGAATCACAGCATCGGGCCGATATTCCCGCAGCGCTTTATCCACCGCGACGTGATCGGTGATATCGAAATCATCCACATCCACGCCGACACATTCGTGCAGTCCTCCAAAACGCCGCATCAGCGTGCGCCCGAGCATTCCCTTCCCGCCGGTTATCATCAGCTTCACTGCCCGCCTCCTTTCAACATCGGAAGGTCGTCATCGGGCATATCCGCAAGCACTGGACATACTCGGTCCTTGGACGACAACACCGGATCCGGAACGTTTATCGGCCAGTCTATCGCCAGGGCGGGATCGTTCCAGAATACTCCACGCCCCTCCTGGGGCGCGTAATAGTCACTGCACTTGTAGGCAAACTCCGCGATGTCGCTGAGCACGTAAAACCCGTGGGCAAATCCTTCCGGCACGAACATCATCCGCCTGTTGGCCGCCGAGAGGATCTGTCCGGTCCAGCGGCCGAACGTCTCGCTGCCTCTGCGAACATCAACCGCCACGTCATAAACTTCACCCGCCAGCACGCGAACGAGTTTGGCCTGGGGCCTATTCAACTGATAGTGCAGGCCCCGAAGCACGCCCTTGTAGGATTTGGAGTGATTATCCTGAACAAATTCCTGGCAGATGCCCAAGGCTTCGAACACCTGGCGGTTATAGGTTTCCATGAAGAATCCACGTTCGTCGCCGAAGACCTCAGGCTCGATCAGGCAAACGCCCGGCAAATCAGTCTCTATGCGTTTCAAAGGCACTGCCCCCTGTCAACCAGATCCCGCAGATAGTTACCATACTCGCTCTTGCCCATAGACACAGCCTCCTGTGTAAGCTCGTCGTCGCTGATCCACCCGTTACACCATGCAATCTCTTCCAGGCAGGCAACTTTCAGGCCCTGCCGATCTTCGATGGCCTGTATGAAATTGCCCGCGTCAAGCAGGCTCTGATTGGTGCCGGTATCCAGCCATGCAATACCGCGGCCGAGCTTGCGAACAGTAAGCTCACCACGATCCATATATATACGGTTGAGGTCAGTAATCTCCAACTCTCCTCTGACACCGGGTTTAAGTGCCTTGGCATGCTGGACAACATCCGAACCATAGAAATACAGACCGGGCACCGCGTAGGGGCTCTTTGGTTGCGAGGGTTTCTCTTCTATACTGATGGCACGCCCGGCGTCGTCAAACTCGATGACACCGTATCGCTGGGGGTCTTTCACGCGATATCCGAACACCATCGCCCCGGTGGTGAGCTGCGCAGCCGACTGCAAGGCTTCTGGGAAACCCTGGCCATAAAAGATGTTATCGCCAAGAATGAGGCATGCCGGCCCATCGCCGATGAACTGCTCACCTATTACAAACGCCTGTGCGAGCCCTTCGGGTTTCGGCTGAACTGCGTATTGAAGATCCATTCCGAAGCGGCTGCCATCTCCGAGAAGACGTTCGAACGCGGGCAAGTCGTTTGGTGTCGAGATAATCAGCACCTGCCGAATCCCAGCCAGCATGAGCACGCTCAGCGGGTAGTAGATCATCGGCTTATCGTAGACAGGTAGCAATTGCTTGCTCACCGCCCGTGTTATGGGGTGCAGCCGCGTACCACTGCCGCCGGCCAGCACGATCCCTTTCATTTTGCTTTTCATGGTTTGGTATCCTGGGCGCAACTCGCGCCAGAAAGCCATGATAGTTATGCCATTGGCGGAATCAAGGGGCACCTGTCCGGCACGCTTGCCGGAGCCAAAATTGGGGGAAACTATCGAAGCATATATGCCTTCTGAACAAGGCTTTAGCACGACATCGCCCCCCTTTGGAGGCGTTTGGACAGATTGACATTAAGTAAGTTACGAAGTACAATCGTCTTAAATAACGGTAGAGGAGGAGGGGTGGGGCAATATTGGCAGTCGCGGTACAGCCTTATCTGCCTTGCGTCACCTTGCCCTGGTCGTCTGGAATGGCTCATCCCGTATGTGGGGGGCTGGCATTCCAGTTGTCTGAGTCTCTTCGTCGCCGCGGCCTTCAAAACTTCAGGGAGAATGCACAATGAGCGTTCACAGTGAAAACGGTAGAGCACGCACGTCCAATAGTCGTTCGCAGAACACGTCAGCCCAGTTCGAGACGTTTGAACAGCGGCTGATGCTGGACGGCATGACACCCCAGCCGAACAACCTGGCGCCGAACGTCTATGAGCCTATCTCCGCGGTCCACACCAGTGCAGGCTCGCCAGGCTCTGTGAACGCACTCAATCACTTCGCCGATCCCGACTTGGTGTATCACTTCGACAGCAATATGGGCGACGTCTTCGTGCGAATGTTCTGGAACGAGAAGTACGACACGGTTGTCAACTTCCATTATTACGCTGACTTCGGCGTGTATGACAACACGATCATTCACCGCTCCATCCCAGAATTCGTTGTTCAGGGCGGGGGATGGACTTGGGAAGAACTGGGGGGAGAACCTCTGGATGATTTTCAGCACATTCAGAGGTACGCTCCCATCGCCGACCAGCCTGGCATTGCCAATGTCCGCGGCACAATCGCCATGGCAACTGCCGGTCCGAACACTGCAACCTCTCAGTGGTTCTTCAATATGGTAGACAACCCTTTTCTTGATGGCGGATACACTGTCTTTGGTACGGTAATCGGCGACGGGATGGCCGTGGTTGACAGTATCCACGACGTACCGAACGAAAATCTCTTCCCTGAGAAGTTCCATCTCGACGACGACGACAATACGGTGTGGGAGCACTCATTCGTCAATACACCATTGCGCGACATACCCGAAGGTGGCGATTGGGGAGACGGTTTTGTCTACGTCAACAGCATTTCGCGAGCATCGCAGCAGGACATGCTCACATTCGAGATCGTCGGTAATAGCAATGAAGATCTGGTTACAGCCACTGTCGATGAAAACGGCAAGCTGATTATCACCTCAGCAGAGAACCAGGAAGGTACCGCAGAGATCACCGTTAGGGCGACGGACATAGAAGGCGCCACAGTTGAACACACATTTACAGTAGTCGCTCACAAAGACGTGGTGGCAGTCGATGATGGTCTGGCTGTTCAAATCGACGAGGCCACGCCGACGAATCTGGATGTGAGAACGAATGACCAGTACACCCTCGGAAGCAGCGATTTATTGACGGTGACAGTGGCGGGAGATGCCTCACATGGCACGACAACGGTCGTCGATGACGGGACGGTGTCTTACGTGCCCGATGCCGGATATGCCGGACCTGATGAGTTCACATATACCATAACGGATGGCAATGGTACTACTGATACGGGAACAGTTCGCGTAAACGTGCTCCAGCAGAGCTCGCCCGCCAACCAGGGGCCAGTCGTGGACCATATACTCGGAGACGTTATCGTCCAAGAGAATGATCCTGACACGACAATGAACCTGAATACCCATTTCAGTGACCCAGACGACATCTATGTCTTCAACAGCTCACTTGGCTCGTTCAATGTGCGTTTGTTCAGCGGTTTCGCGACCGGCACGGCCATGAAGTTCCGCCTGAACGCAAACGCAGGCATATACGACAACACCTTCATAGACACAGTCTACAGCACCAACGATATTAGCGCGCTTCAGGGCGGCACGTGGATGCCCAACGGATCAGGCGGTTACGTAGCCAATACAGCCACGCCAGTGGTGCCCCTGGAGACCGGCATCCACAACGCGCGTGGCACGCTGGCGATGCTGAACTCCTCAACTGCCCTTGGCTTTAGCGATGCGGTGTCCTGGCTCATCAACCGCGGCAACAACAGCGCATTCGACGCACTCAATGGCGGACAGGCTGTCTTCGGGCAGGTGATTGGCGACGGCATGAACATCGTGGATGCCATCTACGCCCTTCCCACGGCCGCACTGCCGGGCGACGAGACGCTGACCCCACCCCTTCAGAACTACACTGCAAACCAGACGCCATTGGACGAGAACCTGGTAACGTTCTCGTCAATCGACGCTGTGACCGACAAGCTAACATATGAAATAGTCAACTCGAATCCCGATCTGGTGACGGCAACCGTTGACGACAACGGCATCCTTACGCTGGATTACGCTCCCGACAGCTACGGGCAAGCAAGCCTTACCGTAATAGCCACCGATCTGGAAGGTGCACAAACGAGTGACACGTTCACGCTGGACGTGATGCCGCGCAATGTGGTGGCTAATGACGACGTCCTCCTCGTGCCCGCAGACTCAGGCGCCACCCCGGTGGATGTGCTCTCTAATGATACGTACGAACCCGACGTTCCAAACGTGCTTAATATCACCGCTTTTACTGACGCCAACCACGGAACCGTCACTCTTGACGCCGGCGTACTGACTTACGCGCCAGACGCAGAATACCATGGCACAGATACATTCACGTACGAGATTACCGACCAAAATGGCCTCAAGGACACGGGAACTGTCACAGTGGGTGTTGATGCCCACACGCCGCTGGCCAGCGATGACACAGCCGCCATCTATCCAGACTTGGGCCCCACCGTTATTGATGTCCTGAACAACGACACCGCTGAACCTGACGCGAATGATCACATCACAATCACGAGCGTGCTTCAGCCATCAGATGGCGAAGTGCTCATTGTCGATGGAGGCTCCAGAGTTACATACCAGGCGGCGGCTGGCTTCGTCGGGCAAGACACGTTCACATACACCATAACAGACTCAACCGGACTGACCGCTACCGCGACGGTTGTGACCACTTCTTACGAGCCCAAGCAGCTTAACGACAAGGGCGTTGCAGAGTTCACTGACATAAATGGTGTGCCGGTAAAAGTATCTCTGCGAGGCGGCGGAAAGGGTACGGTCTACTTTGACGAGGAAGGCAATACTGCCGCTATCTTGCTCCGAGAAACAACGACAAAATCGTCGTTGACGATAACGACATCCGGTAGAGGAACTGCCACCACGGTGGGCGGAATCTTCGTCGAAGGTTCGCTGAAGAGCTTTACGGGCAAGACCACTACGCTCACCGGAAACATGGAAGTCACCGGCCTGCTCAACATGCTCACGCTGGACAATGTGAACGAAACTGTTCTTATCGAGCTGAACACAGGCAGCCTGGATATTGGTACCAGGGACTCACTGAAAGCCACCTTCGACAGGGTCGTCGACACCTCTCTCGACACGAACGGGATACCGATCAAATCGCTGACATGCACAGAATGGCTTGACGTTGACGGCCTGGACAATGACGAGATCATCGCTCCGTGGATAGTCAAGATCTCCACAAAGGGTGTGAAGGCCAACGCCAAGAGACAGATAGAGGGAAGCGATGGCAATTTCCAGGCCGACCTGACCCTGAGCGATGGCGACAGGAGAGGCAACGCCGTAGCGTCCGTCGCAGTCAAGGGCGAAATCGGATGCGAATGGAAGGTTATCTCTGGCGCAGGCAACTTCGGAAGGATCTCCGCCAACAGCATGGCCGATACTTGGACGTTGACAACGACCGGATTCGTATCGGGTATTACTTCAAAGACCAGCCTGGGCGGTCAACTTGAAGCGAAGTACTACGGTGCGATATCCTGCAAAGGTAAATTCACCGCAAGTGTCAAGGCAACAGGCAGAGACGACAGGAGGTTCAACTCGATAGTAAGCCTCCGCGTAGGCGAGGCCTTCGACGCGGACCTTGACGTACCTGACAACGGTGGAATAGGCACAATAACGGCCACCGATTGGCAGAAGACAGAAGGCAGCGATCTGAAAATCAAGGCTGGATGGATTGGCTCATTCACCACCAAGGGTGCCAGAGCCAATCTCAAGAGAGGCATACTGGAACGCGCCGGCAACCTCAACGTGAACATAGAAACCCTCGGTGTGGATCCACGAAGGAAGATGTCTATCGGCAAGCTCCGCATAGCAGGCACCGTGGATGCTTCGGTGAAAACCGGCGGCGACATGGGCACCGTTATGGTCGGCCAGTGGAAGAATGGCGGAATCCTTGACGTAGAGGGAGACATCAAGGGTATTACTACCAAGGGCAACAAGAGACTCGCCATCCCGCTGCCCGGTGATTTCGGCGCAAATGTGCTTGCACTTGGCGAGGTCAAGAAGCTTTCGATCGCCGGAGATCTGACCGGAAACGTATCGGCGAGAACCATCAAGAGTGCCATGGTGAAAGGTGACATGAGAGGATCACACCTGGACCTGACAATGGCACCTGACGCCAGACTGCTTGCGCTTGGCAAGCTCTTCGTTAAGGGCATCCTGGACAAGGTGAGAATCACCTCAGCCGGAAACATCGGTAGGATAATGGTCGGCGGCAGCTTCGATACAACCATATTCGCAGGCGCATTCACACAGGCACATGTGGAGAGCAATGGCATATTTGGCCTGCCCAAAGCGACAAGCCTTGACCTCGCAGCAGGTAGAACTGCCACGATCAAATCGTTTATGATAAAGCCTCGGCGCGGTAGCACAACCCCCACATACGTGAACACCAATATCTCAGCCGCTACGATCGGCTCGCTGTCGCTCGGCATGATACAGAATGACAATGGCGGGGTCCCATTCGGAATAACCGCCGACTACATCGGCAAACTATCCGGCACGGATGACGATGGTCGGTTCTTATTGTCGAAACTTGACTTGCCCGGTGATGTCGATACCCCCGATGACGCTAAACTCAGGCTGATCTGACCCGACGCCGTCCCGGTATAGGACGAATTCACGATATGTAGAGATCAATAAGAAACGCCACGTTACGGGAATGTATCCCATAGCGTGGCGTTGTCTTGTTTAGTGATAGACCCGGCTGACAAAGCCAAACCTATGTGCAATCCGTAACTACTTCTCCGACTTGTTGCGTTCTCTCACGTCAAGTTCAAGTTCGCCGAACTGCTCTTCGTGGCGACGAATGAGCTGGCTGAGCGTGATAGCAAGACGCTTGGCTGAGTAGTAGTTCATGATGATACGGTTGTTCAACTTGAACAGAATCGAGGGCGACTTGTCTTCTTCAGCGCCGGGGGCAGCCATCGCCAGGTTCACGCCAAAGTCCAGCATCACTTCCTCGGCAGTTCCGTTGGTGCGGAATGCGTTGGCGTAGTCCGTATTCATGTCACGCTCGTCTATACGCAACTGGACCTGCTGCTGGCCTGTCTGCTCGCGAGCCTGTTCTTCAATCGCTTTTTCCTGCCCGGCTTCTTTTTTATCGGCCATCATAAAACTCCTTCTCTTTGAGCCCGGCGTGTTAGACCCGAGACTCGTAGGTCCTTTGTTAATGCTGTATTCGAAGGTATAACTATATTGTGTTCGCCCCACCTTAGCAAGACCAAACTGCTGCACATCCGATGCAAAAACCGCCCCAACGCCCGGCCTGCCCGCAGAAAGCATCTTACCGATGCCCACCTATTGTCTGGGCCTGCGATGTTCGCCAATATAGCGATGACAACCTGTAGCATCCCATGGCATCTGTCTTAAACCAATATCAGCCAACTGTTCAGACCGTCGGCTGGGGCGTCTCCACCGAAATTGTCCACTTCGGCTCTCCCCCGGCCCGATCAGCGCAAAAAGAGCCGGCTGCGCCCCAAAGAGCGCAACCGGCGTTTATTCTACGTATTCATACATCCTACATCACAAGGCCAGTTATGCGACTTCGCTAACAAGCAGATCATCCAGATCGGGGCTCGCCAGTGCGGATACCCATGCACCATTTCGCCAGACATACTTCGTGCCAGCCTGGTTAAGATAGACCCGTCTGATCGTTTCGCCCGCGACGCCGAAGGTCACACCACTGCCTTCTTCGGCATCCTTCAGACTGATCCTGCCAATGGTTCTGGCAGCGATGTTGGAGTTCTCGAACAAAGCTCCCGCAGCAACACCACGGTAGCCGGTGATCCTTACCCTGTCGATCCTGTGATCGGCATCCAGATCAGAAAGGGCATCGGGAAGATCATAGACGCCATCGGCCGCGGCTATGTCCGGCGTGTTGTTGACGCCTGCGAACAGCACACTATCTACCATCTTGCCAAGACAAACGCTTTGGATACGGCTGCCAACTTCCAGCTCCGATCTGGTCATGTCATGTCCAACGGTGAATCTCTTGACACCTCCTGTCACGTCGAATTTCGTGTCAATCATGTCATTCTTGACGTATACCCTGCCAAGGCTATAAGTATCGCCGAGGCCATTTTGGATGGTCACTTGCGAAACCTCCAAATCACCAGCCACACCCAGTCTGGTACTTCCGATAATCCGAAGCCGTCCCATCCTGTCAACATC
>CBDUQP010000064.1:0-18545 GCA_965369385.1 uncultured Phycisphaerales bacterium | reverse complement strand
TGGCGATTCGTACATTCGCGATGCGGACGGACAATGCGGCATGGCATCTTTGATCGCGGAGGGGGACACGGCCGACTGCTACCGCAGCCGGACATGTCCCCGCTGGTATGCGGTCAAGAATCGGGGGAGCAGAATCGGGGGACGCCTAGAATCGGGGGACGAGAATCGGGGAGAATCGGGGGACGCCTTACTGATTAGGAGAATCGGGGGACGGAATCGGGGGACGCCTTACTGATTAGCTATCGGGAGACGGCTCACTGATTCATTGCGTCCCCTCTTCTATGCGTGCATCGTACATGTACGACACCGACACGACAAGCATCCAGCATGTCGAATATGCATGGCCCGTTGCACTTCACATGTGAATTACATGTGAATTCGCCCTCCCCCGCCGATTTCAGAATCCGCCTACCGGACGGGCAGGCCACAGTTACGCATGGTTATTGACGGTATCCCCTTGGGATTCACTATTCACACGGCCGGGCGACCATGGTAGACTCGCCGGCTATGGAAACTGAACGCATCTATATCGATAAACTCGCAAACGGAATGGCTATCGACCAGGTATTCCTCGTTCGCGACAAGGACCTCCGCACCACTCGCAATGGCGGCCTGTATATCCAGTGTACGCTGTGCGACAAGAGCGGAAGCGTCAGTGGCAGGCTCTGGCAGGCGACTGACGCCATTTACGCATCCATACCGGCCGGCGGTTTCGTACACGTCAAGGGGCGCACCGAAGACTACCGCGGGATGCTCCAGTTCATCATAGAAGCACTCCGCCCCGTGCCCACGGAGAACGTGGACCTGGCCGACTTCCTTGCCACCAGCCCGTATGACATCGAAGAGATGTGGGCCGAGGCGCTCGACATTCTCCGCCAAGTGAAGAACCCGCACCTTCGCATGCTGATCAAAAAGTTCGTGGAAGATCGCGAACTTGTCGCCAGGGTCAAGCGAAGCCCGGCGGCCATGACGATGCACCACCCCTACATAGGCGGGCTGGTTGAACACACGCTCAATATGATGCGGAGCGCACAGGCGGTACTGCCGCTATACCCCAAGCTGAATGCCGACCTGGTATACGTGGGGATTTTTCTGCACGATCTGGGAAAGTGCTCGGAGCTGAGCGCGGACATCGCGATAGACTATACCGAACGCGGAAACCTTATCGGGCACATTACCGAGACGGCGATATGGATAGGTGAGAAGGCGGCTGCGGTGGCCGCCGAGACGGCAGAGCCATTCCCCGCCCGGACCGTAATGCTTCTGCAACACATCGTGCTGTCGCATCACGGTGTGCACGAATACGGTTCACCGAAATTACCGATGATCCCCGAAGCGTTCTTGATCCACTATCTGGATAACATGGACGCAAAGATGTACATGACGTTCAACGATATCGAGCGCGACCCGGACCCCAGTTCACCGTTCGCCCCGTACAACCGCGCACTGGAAGGGCGAATGTACAAGCACAGCGGAACACTGGAGTAGACACCCACGCGGCGAAACAGAGGACGATGGCTCTGGTTTCTTGAAGGGCACTCGGGGTGCAGAAAGAAATCACTTCATGTCTTTGAAGAATCGGCCGCCACGGGGCATGTACCAATTGTCGGGGTCCAGCGACAGGAGTATCACGTTGGACTTTCCAGCGATGCTGCCGCGCAGAACCGGGCCAAACTTTCGCGAATCCAGCGACAGATCACGATTATCACCCATCATGAAGTAACGTCCCTCAGGTATCGTTATCGGCCCAAACGACTTCCTGAGACCTTGTGGATCCATCGAAGGTACTCGCAGCGTGGGATGAACCATATCGCCGATGGTCTCTATATAGACTTCATACTCGTAGCGACGCCCTTCGGGCATGTGTGACTGGTCGGGGAGGTACTCTTGTGCTTCTGCGCCGTCGAGATGCTTGTACTCGGCCGCCTTGCCGTTAATGTAGAGGCAATTATCGCGCATCTCGATGGTCTCGCCTGGCAGACCGATCACGCGTTTGACCAGTCTCATACCTGTCTTCTCGCGAAAGAAGATGACCACGTCTCCGCGTTTCGGCTCGGCCCAGGTCAGGAGAGGCCATTGCGTGTAAGGAACTTTCAGGTCGAATGCCAGCTTGTTTACGAAGATGCGATCGCCTTCAATTATCGTCGGGATCATAGATCCGCTGGGAACATCGTTCCAATCGGCAATGGAAGAACGGACCATCGTCAGAATTACGACGGTGATGATAATGGGACGAAACCACAGCCACGTCCTGATAAGCCAGTGCCGCTTCTTGGTGTCCTTGTTCTTGTCGCCCTGATTATCTATTGATTCGTCGGCCATCTTGCTCCCATTCGTCTCTATTCCGGTCTCCGCCAGTTCCTTGTAAGACTGAACTGATGCGTAAGGTTCTTCGTCAATCCCTGCCTGCCCCCCGTTGCAGACAGATTACCACCGTGCAGTTTCTCTGTAGCAGAACACCAGAGAGCTTATACGGTACTAATCGTCGCAGGGTTTCCTGACTTGAATATCGGCCTTCAATTCATTCTCGTGGCGCAGATAAAGTGTTTGTGTCGGGAAGGCAAACTCGATGCCCTCGGCGTTGAATCGCTCGAGCAATTCCATGTTAAAATCATGATCGAACTCAAGATGGGGCTCCCATTCGGGCGGAGCGAACCAATACGTAACGCGAATTCCCAGACTGTCTGCGTTGAAATCGGTGAAATGCACTCTGGGATTCGGTTCCGGCGCGAAATGCTCTTTGCGGGCTTCGCACATTTCCTTGAGAATCGCCACGGCGCGATTCATCTTCTCGGGTGAAGTGTCGTAAGTGACCGTCACATCAAGATTTCTCCTGATCGAGGAGCGGCGGCTTACATTCTCTACAGGACTGTTTGCAACATCGGCATTCGGAATCACCACAAGGTGCCCATCAAACGTGCGGATCCGAGTGGATCTGAAGCCCACCTCCTCCACAATACCGTTATAGCCGCTCATCTTGATCCACTCCCCCATATGGAACGGGCGATCAGTGAAGATTGTTATCGAACCCAAAAGGTTTGCCACCATGTCTTTGGCAGCCAACGCAAATGCCAAACCGCCGATGCCAAGCCCTGCCACCAGCGTGCCAACCTCCATCCTATAGATCTTCTGCGCGATAAACAGGAAGATCATGATCACTATCAATATGCGCAGAGTCTTGCGGATCAGGGGCACAAACTGATCATCGAGCTCGGTCTCAGTCTTGCTCGTCCAATGGCGCAAGAACACCTCCACAACATCCACAAGGCGATAGACAAACCATCCAATCGCCAACGAGATGATGGTCTGACTCACCTGCATCCAGAACTTGGCAAGATCAAACACTTCCTTCTTGTCACTGGCATCGCTGAGAGAGACTTTCTTGGCAAGGATCAGAATTCCACCGGCGGCCACCACGTAAAGAGCGATGCCCAGCGCGAGCAGGGATATGGGTTTAACCGCACTTTCGAATGTCATGGCGAGCACGTTGAACTTCTCGGCCTGACGAAGCTTCTCAGCCTGCCTGCCAAGGAAGAACCCGATTGTCTTTCCAACGATGAGACTGCCCAGGATAATTCCAACAAGCGCAGCCCACCTCCACATGTCATTGCCCAGGAATTGCGTGTCGGTGAACCACTCGTGCCATACAGCCAGAATCCCATAACCGTTCATTTGCTAATTTCCTTTCGGCCTCAATTCGAAATCCAGACAGGCCATGAGTGCATGAATATAACAAGACGCTTGGGAAAATTCCGCCCAATTAACGGTCCATCTCAACCATATCTGCATCGGACACATTCGATATCCGCGTCGGCCCGGTGATGATCGACGGCACATCGCCTTTGGTTGGACGCAACATCCATACCTGCCAAAACGGTAAAAGGAAACCCCGCCTTGGCCGATTGCCCTTGACCCCGCAAGTTCCGTTTTACTATGATAAGGATAGTTATATCGACAACAGTTCGGAAACCCGGATGGTTACCGGCCTGGTTGTTTTATAAGTGTAGTGTGACGGCTGAGATATGTATTAAAGCAGGCCGTCCGGCAAGCGACACTCAACATCAGGGCAGAATAGGAGTTCTTCCCTGCGTATGTAGCGGACCGAGCATCGCCCGAAAGGGAAACGCAAACTTACCAAAAAATGCCGGGCCACAGAGTGTTGATTATTCGTCCGTTTGTGGACGAGGCCCCTGAATCAGGGGTCATAGATTCACAGAAGCCAACAAACCGGGTACTCCGGGGCTTTACCAAGCAGAAGACAGGGGATCCCTCGTAGGGACTCCAGTCCGGTCCAGGCTGATCTGGGCGATAACGCACAGAAGCCTGCACCACTCGGCAGGATTAAAACGCCGAGGATGAACCATTCGCCCCGCATGAAGCAAAGGGTTGCGATGAATACACTTACGGCAATACTTGTGTTTTCGACATTCGAAAGCCTATCGCCGTAGGTCCTGTATTGTGCGCAATTTGGACCAATGCGAACCGCGTTTGCACTGCTTCCAGAGCTGCTTGTGAATCAATCTTGCTGAATCGGGCCTATGTATCAAACGCCCGTCTGAGCCTGCTGCTGCATATCCGGCACGTCCCCTACCGAAAGGAAACGTGCCATGAATATACTCCCCCTCGCGGACGGGCTTACTCAATATCAGTTGGCAGAAATACCCGGTGGATGGGCCGCTACCATAGCCTGCCTGACCTTCCTCGTTGGATACATGATCCCTCTATGGATTGAACGCGCCAAAAAGGTCGCCACCAAGAAAGAACTTGAAGCTTCCGAAAATGCCGCCAAGTCCCAAGCTGAGAAGATAATCGCACAGGCGGAAGCCGCCGCCCAAGGCAAATTCCTCGAAAGACGCCAGCAGTTCGACAGCGAAACCGAGGAAACCAGAAAGCAGCTTCGCGAAGAAGAAAAGCGTATCACAAAACGCGAAGATGTTCTCGACCGCAAACTTGACGGCATGAGCACCAAAGAACGCATGCTCGAAGCGTCCCAGCTGGCAGTGGTCGAACGGGAAAAGGCCCTGGCCGACAAAGATCGCCACCTGAACGACCTGGTAGCACAGCAGAAATCCCAGTTGCTCAAGGTCGCAAACCTGTCCCTCGAAGACGCCAGAAAGATCCTGCTGGAGAACCTCGACAAGGATATGGAAAAGGAATGTGCCGGTCTGATTGAAAAGAAGATCGAACAGGCCAACGAGGAAGCCGAAAGTCGCGCACGCGAAATAACCGTAACTGCTATACAACGTTACGCCGCCGACAACACCTGCGAATCCACCGTCTCCACCGTCTCCATCCCCTCTGATGACATGAAGGGAAGAGTAATCGGAAGAGAAGGACGTAATATTCGAGCCTTCGAAAAAGCCACCGGCGTCGATGTTATCGTTGACGATACACCCGGGCTGGTAATAGTCTCCGCATTCGACCCCGTCCGACGCGAAGTCGCCAGAAGGTCCCTCGAACGCCTTATCCAGGATGGACGCATACACCCCACACGCATCGAAGAACTCGTCGCAATCTCCGAAGGCGAAGTGCAAAAACAAATTATGGAAGAAGGCAAGCGGGTTACTCTGGAGTGCAAAGTACGTGGACTGCACCAGAAACTTGTCGAACTCCTGGGACGCCTGCACTTCAGAACGAGCTACGGGCAGAATGTGCTCGAACACTCGCTCGACGTCGCCTATCTGTCGCAGCTTATCGCCGACGAACTCGGCCTGGACGGTATGATCGCCAAGCGATGCGGACTGCTGCATGATATCGGCAAAGCCGTCGATCACGAAGTGGAAGGCGGACACCCCGAAATTGGCGCTGACCTGCTCAAACGCTATAACGAACGACCGGAAGTCATAAACGCCGCAGCCGCACACCACAACGATATCGAAGCCGACAGTATCTTCACGCCCATCGTCGCCGCGGCCGATGCGATCAGCGCATCACGGCCGGGCGCAAGACGCGAAAGCCTGGACCGCTATATCCAGCGGCTGCAGAAGCTCGAAGAAATCGCCACAGCCTTCGAAGGCGTCCAGTCGGCATATGCCATTCAGGCCGGACGCGAGGTTCGCGTTATTGTGAATCCCTCCGATGTGGACGATCGCCTGTCAGCCAAGATCGCCCGCGATGTCGCCAGGCGGGTTGAAGAAGAAATGCAGTACCCAGGCGAGGTTAAGGTAACGCTGGTCCGCGAACTTCGTTGCATCGAATACGCAAAGTAGCAGTCCTGCAAGAGCCTTTATTTACAGATATTACGCACCGCTACGCCGTGCATGGGCGCATAAAAAAGACGACGGAAATCTGGCAATTTCCGTCGTCTGAAGTCTGGACAGCGCCCGAGACCAAATATCTTATCTGCGGCACTTCTATGTCGGCATTTTCCGCACGAGAACTTTAGGGTCTAACCCATATGATCAGAGCAATCGCATCTTAATCGATGTCTATCGTTGTTGTGGTCGTTCGGGCGGGTGGCATGGCAACACCGCAGGGGCCTGCCCGCCGGGACAGGCGGGTCGCCATGATTGCAAGGCGTAACTGACACCATGGCGACCCACGATACGGCTGTGTGTCGCCATGCCACCCGCGGCAAACGATGGGCGAACCCTCCTCCGGCAGGCAGGCACATATGCCGACCCTACATGTCCGACTTGTCAGTCAGCGTTATCGCCCGGCGGTCCCCGTGAAGCGTTAAGTGGCCACTATACTTAGGGATACCGGCAATACGCACTGTAAGATCACTGTCGGCTGGGACATCGGTTACTATCAGATCGCCAGGTGAAAGAGCATTCACCTCATCATCCCCCAAACCCTCTGCCGCCAAGCCCGCAGTGATCTGAACCGCCGCCGAACCACTCCCGCTCCAGAAACCCCTCGGCTTCGTCCCACTCTGCAATGCAGCCAACCAAAGCTGCCCTTGAACCAATCCATCCGACAGAACACACTGCAATACCTCAAGCTCACGATCCGCGGGTGCTACCCACTGCTGCATACGCCTGCCGCCCTCCGGAGCAATCGCCGCGTTCAAATAGATGGCTGCAATTTCCCCCATCACCGCTTCCACCAAGCCCGCGATCAGACGCTCTTCGATGGCGGTGAGCGATGATCGCTGCGAGCCCGAGCCCACCGGGCCACCGACAAGGCAGCTCACCAACACCGCAGCCGCGCCGCAATCCAGGCCAAGCCACAACTCCCCATCATCCTCGGATTCAGCATTCAGCGAATACGCCACACCCCACGCCGTCGGGGCCGCCGGTATCGAACAATCTCGGTCGCCCACAGCCAATTCACCTGCATCAGACAATCTGACATCAGACACTTGGGGCACGGTTTGGCATGTGCTTTGACAGAGTTCGGAAATGCATGATGAAAAATCATCTGCCAATAGTCGAAGGGAGAACCGTGGCGCCGCAGCAACCGATGCGTCCGGTGCCGTCGCACTCGGTTCGGATAAATTACCTTCGTCTATTCCACGTGTCACCGCCGACCTCCCTGTCGCGGTAATGTTGCTTCGTTCCTGCGAAACCACACCTGGCCGGCGGCCGGGCCTGAATATCACGGGTTAAAGAATTGTCTCATATCCATCAATCAGCACGACGCACACGGGTCGTGGCGACCAACGACCTGCACATCATCGCCGAAAATGCTCAGCATTTCCACCTTCGTTGATGGCATCATGGCTTTGATTTCTGCGATATTGCCATCGTAGGTCTGTTCCAGTATATCACCGAACTGTGCAATATGCTGCATAAGCCGCCCATTTCGGCAGTCAGCATGCAACGACACCTGAACCTTCTTGCCGCCTGAACTCTCTCTCACCCGTTGCGAGAATTCCTCGATCCCCTCGCCCGTCTTGGCCGACATCCTGAATGCATCAGGATACTTGTGCCGCAAGACAGTATGGATCGTCGGATCGATGATATTGTCCACCTTGTTCAGGACAAGCAGCAGATTGCTGCGATCACACTTCAATTCGTCCAGCACACTGTCGACGGCTGCAATCTGCTGATCAACGCGCGGGTGGCTGGCGTCGGCTATGTGCAAGAGAAGATCAGCGTGGAGTGCCTCTTCAAGCGTGGCCTTGAAGCTGGCCACCAGCTTGTGAGGCAAATCCCGCACGAACCCGACGGTATCAGACAGCAGCACTTCCTGCCCGTCACCCAGATCCCACCGGCGAGTCTTGGTGTCCAGTGTGGCAAACAGCATGTCGGCCACAAAAACATCCGCTCCGGTCAGTGCACACATGAGCGTGCTCTTTCCGGCATTGGTATATCCCACAAGGCAAACGCTGAACACATCGCCGCGGCTGCGAACTTGGCGTACCTTGCGGCGATCGATAGCAGAAAGTTGGCGTTTCAGATAGGAAACTCTCTGTTGCACAAGACGTCTGTCGGTCTCGATTTGCTTTTCACCCGGGCCCCTGGTACCGATACCGCCACCGGTGCGTTCCAGATGTGACCACATGTTCTTCAAGCGGGGATATGTGTACTCGAGTTGGGCGAGTTCAACCTGCAAGCGAGACTCATTGGTCTGGGCATGGGCGGCAAATATATCGAGTATCAACTCGCTGCGATCCAGGATTTTTCGATTCGTAACCTTTTCCAGTTCACCTATTTGCGCTGGCGAGAGGTCATTGTCGAAGATTATGACATCCACCTGGTTCTGCTCAGCACGTTGTCCTATTTCCTCGGCCTTGCCCGTCCCCACGTAGTATGTGGTATCTATCTTGCGGCGTTTGGCTACCATTTCGTCCACAACCTCGCCGCCGGCGGTGCGCACGAGCCTCCGCAGTTCGCCAACCGGGTCGGAGGGATCTGTCGTAGAGCCTGGTAACAATACGCTTACGAGAAGTACACGTTCAGTTTGGACCGAAAGGTTGTTACGTTTAAGTTCTGTCATAATTATCTCTGGATTCTTCCCCCGAGCAGCTTTTGATTATAGAACAATCGCTCACTATGTGACACACCTATAAGGATGACCGGCTTGATTGCACAAATGTTTCTCTTGCCAGCCGGAAGGCAAAGCTGTTGCCAACCCCGCCCTCAAGCGTATAATTCACAGCGATTAAAGTCTAAGCTTTGCAAAGGTCGATGTTAAGCAAAGCAAGGTTGCTCCATTCGGGCTCGAAAGTCTCTCGCCGGATGGTGGCAACTGTGTGTTCGTATTTATAGTCAAAATACTATCACCTTGTTAACCCTAACAGAGAGTAGCAAACCATGAGTGAAGGCAAGGATCGGATTCGACAGATAAGCTGGGGAGAAGTCTTCAGCTTCACGCATATTTTCAAGAGCTTCCGAATGGCACGCCAGCCGAGCAAACTTCTGCTGGCGTTGGCAGCTATTACGGTGATCTTCGTCGCCGGCCATGTGCTGGACGGCATCTGGAGCATGTTTGATAACACGGTCCGCGATGGCGATGTGATGGCCTACATCGCAACACCCGGCCCGCAATACAACGAGCAGCTTGAGAAATGGGAAGAAGGCAAGCTCGAGGCCGCGGCCAGGATCAAGGCCAGCTGGAAGAACGAGGCCCACGATCTACGCCGGTTTGCAAATAGGGGACTTGGCGGAACGTCGCTCCAGGCCGTGTTCCGCACGAAGGTCAATGACAGCAACACCAAGGAAGACAAAGATCTGGAGGGCGGGTACAAACCCGCCAGCGCTAGCGATATCTTGGCCAAGGCCAAGGGCAAGAAGAGTTGGTCGCAACTCCTCGACGAAGCAGCCGATAGTCGCGACGAAGCCATTGATCGCGTCTACAATCTCCTGCCAGCCAGCAGAGATGCCAAAGCCAAGGAAATCGACAAGGAAGAAGACGAAGATAAGCAGGCCAAGGACTACAAGGCTCTCGATGACGCTTTCGCCAAAGGAACTCTCGCCATAGCCCAAGGGAGATTGGCATTCGAACGCGAGGCACTTCAGGTACGCGGAAGAACGATCTTCGAAAGCTTCATCGCACACGAGTCCAACTGCCTCGGCGAAGCTATCACAGCCGTCCGCAAAGGCAACTTCCTGACCGGTCTTGATGAATACCAAGGGATTCTGGACGGGAAGGCAATCCAGCCTGTCGCCATAGCAGCACCCAGAATTCCCGCGGGACGCGCTCCTGCGGAGCCCAGAGGCTTCGTGTTCTGGGTTCTGATGGCCGGCCATGGTTTAATCTGGCTGGTATGCAGGCATTGGTTGTTCGCCATCGTGTTCCTTGCGATCACACTGGCAGCTTGGGCCTTCTTCGTAGGCGCGATCTACCGCATGGCCGCCGTGCATGCCGCACGCGAAGAAATGCTCTCAATCGCACAAGCACTGAAGTTCTCCCGCGAGAAGTTCATGCACCTTTTCCTGGCTCCACTGCTTCCGCTCGGAATCATATTCGTTGCGGGAGTGCTACTGTTTGTCGGCGGGGCGATCGCGAACCTGTGGGGCATCGGAGCACTCGTCGTAGCAATCCTGCTTCCAGTAGCGCTCATCATCGGTACGGTCGCCGCGTTTATGCTGATCGGGCTGATCGCAGGCATGGCCCTGATGTATCCGACTATCGCAGTGGAAGGATCGGAAACGTTCGATGCCCTCAACCGCAGCGTTTCGTACCCGTTTGAACGCCCGTGGCGAACAGGCCTCTATGCGATGGTAGCCCTGCTTCACGGCACGGTTTGCTACCTGTTCATACGCGGGATGGCACTGCTCACGCTTACCATTACCCATGCATTCATCAAAACCGGAATATTCTCCGGTGGCCAAACCCTTGCCACCAACGCCGACCGACTCGACCTGGTCTGGCCGGCTCCCACGTTTGCCAATCTGCACCCGCCGTGCAGTTGGGCGGCCATGGGACCGATAGAGTCCGCCAGCGCCGTGGTTATCTCGATCTGGGTATATCTCGTTATCGGTCTGGTCGCTGCGGTATTGCTCAGCTACTGGGTATGCTCTACAACCATCATCTACTATCTGCTCCGCAGAAAAGTGGACGCGACCGACCTCGATGACGTCTACGTCGGTGAAATCGAAGATGCGTTCGTCGAGCCCGAAACACCTGCCGATGAGACACCCGCAGCAGAGGTGCCTACCGAGGCTAAATCCGCCGATATCGCGGAATCTGCGGATAACGCAGAACCGCCGGCCGAGGACACAGGCGAAGCTGAAGGCAAAACGCCTCCGCAGCAGTAAGCTGACACGCTTAAAACGCAAAAGGCCGATCCGGATATCCAAATCCGGGTCGGCCTTGTTTTATGATTCATACCACAGGCGGCGGGCAATTTCCTCGCCAGCGCCGCAACAAATCGCTTCGCAGGATTTCTCCCCCTACCCAACTATGCGGGTATGCTCTTTCTTGCAAAACCTGTCGGTCATTCCGGCTATGTAGTCGCAGATCACGCGATGCAAGCCTTCGTCTTCCACGCGGCGCAAATACCTAGCCGGCAGCAATGACGAATCGCCTAGATAGGCTTCAAACAACTCCTGGATCACGCGGCGGCCCTGCTTGTCATTGGCGGCACTGTCGCCTGTGGTGTAGACATTCTCCAACAGGAAATCCTGTAATTCAACGATGTGCAAACTCATTGGCTCGGAGAAACCCGCCAGCTTCTCCGCACAGGATCGCACATCATCCACACTCCGGCAGGCAAACTGGTCAATCCGGGCTCGCGTGGTTGAAAGCAAATCACCTGCCATTATCTCCAGCACCATCTTGGATGCCCGTATGGTCTTATGAATGTCCCGGGCGTCAGGCATCTGCTCACACGTACGCCCCCAAGCCATCTGCCACATCGCCAGGTCCGCCAACTGATCGATCCTGATCTCCTTGCAGGCGAGTGAATCTTCCAGGTCTGCCGACGTATATGCTATCTCGTCGGAAAGGTCCACAATCTGACCCTCCAAAACGGGATGCGTAGCACGATCAAACTCCGAGCACACCGGCGAATCGTAGCGAGTCTCGTGCTTGGCGATACACTCGCGGGTTACGCTGGTAAGATTCAGGCCCCTGAACTGCGGATACGGGTGCTCCAGATAATCCACCACCCGTAGCGACTGGCGGTTATGTTCAAAGTGCCCATGGGCCGACATCAGCTCGTCCAGAACGCTCTCGCCACCATGCCCGAATGGTGGATGCCCCAAATCATGGGCAAGTGCCACCGCTTCGATCAGGTCCTCGTTCAATCGCAGCGCCCGTCCGATAGTGCGCCCTACCTGGGCCACCTCAAGGGTGTGGGTGAGTCGCGTACGGAAGTGGTCCACCTCGTGGGGCACGAACACTTGCGTCTTGTAATCCAACCGCCTGAAAGCCGAACAATGCATGATACGATCACGATCTCGCTGGAAGGCCGTGCGGTACCCGTGCTCGTCCTCAGCAAAACGCCGACCGCCATTGAACGATTCGGTAACAGCGTAGCTGCAAAGCCACTGTCTCTGGTGTTCCTCAAACGTCAATCGCGATGATGGTAGTGTTGGCTCTGTCATGTTCGTACCATCATTTCAGCTTCGGAAGCCCGAGCTGGCAGGCGGCCTGCATAATACACTCGTAAAGCTTGTCCAGTGCCTGCGGGATCACCCTTACATCCCCGCAAACTGCCATGAAATTGGTATCGCCACCCCACCTGGGCACCACGTGCATGTGCAGGTGCCCGGGCAGCCCCGCTCCCGCGCAACGTCCGATATTGATTCCTACATTGAACCCCTCAGCCCCGATAGCCTTGCCAAGGGCCAATTGCAGGTCACGAGCCATCATCATCATCTCGCCCATGGTCTCGGGATCGATATCGTCCAGCCCGGGAACATGCTCCAGTGGAACAATAAGTGAATGTCCGCCCGTGTATGGAAAACGGTTCATCACGGCCATGCATCGCTCGGTTCGCCATAGCACAAGGTTCGCCACATCGTCAGCGGGATTATCGCGATATCGGCACAGAAAACAGCCGTCATCGCCCTTTCCGAGAGACTCGATATACTCGATTCGCCAAGGTGCCCAGATGTTCCTGTTGCCGTTGCAGGGGGTTTCGTCTGTCATAGTGCCTGAATGATACCATGGCGCAAGCTCCCTCTCAACAAACCACTATCTGCTCATTCCCAATAGCATGCCCAAGCAACAATGCCTCTAAACGCTTGAATTGACGGTTGATACGCGAGGATAGCAGCGATTCGCTCCAACCACCACACACACAATGCCGATTGACGAGATCGGCATTGTCCTATAGACTGGGGAGTAATACTGGAGGCAGTCGCATTTCATGGTGGATATTGTCGAGAAAATGGACGAGTTTCGCATCGCTATAGTCTCACGCGATACGCATCTCGCCGATGCACTGGGCGCGGAACTCCGTGACGCCTGCGCTGCTGTTGTGCATATGTCGAACTGCTATGAAGCGGCGGCAACGATCCTTGCCAATCCTCCTCATGCCATGGTTATAGATCTCAGATGCCTCACCAGGCACCACCTGCGATTGCTCGAAATCTGCAGCCGCTCGCACACCGAAATACTGGCTGTGGGAACAATGCCGCTTGGCATGACCACAAGCGATCTGGACGGCGTGCGGCTTTGCACGCCCACCAGCCTGGCAGGGCAACTTCGCCGCCTCGCAGAAGCAACCGGCAATACGCAAGGTCAGCCGGCAAATGCATCTGGCCGCCAGCCGACGCCCGGGCAAACTGATATCCCAGCAATCGCCGACGACCATCCGCTCGACGAAATGCCCACCGATCTGAAAGACCTCGCATGGTGGACGATGGAGCAGGAAGATATCACCGAAAATCCGGTAGAGAATATTCCTACCCCTTCCAACGAACAGGACGAACAGAAAGAGCAGCACCACGATAACGAACAGATCACTGCCGAAGCGCCTATCGCACCAACCAAACCAGACGAAGACAACGCAGACACAACACAGGCACTGGCCCAGTGGATAATTGAAGCGTCAAAGGTAGACACACCAGAGCGAAGCGACAGTCTGGAGGAATCGGCAATTTCACCCGCTCCCGTCCAGGAACCGGCGACCGAGCCTTACACGGAATATCTCGCTCAACCAGCGCAGAAAGCCCGTGAAGATTTCGACGATGTCCACCCAACCAAATCCCTCGGTGAACTGATGACAAGCGATGAGATATCAGCACTGCTGGAGAATGAATAATGCCTGGGCGCAACAAGGCACTTCTGCTCGCCGACACATCAGCAGGCGAGGACTTCGCACAGCGGCTTGGCATTAATAAGTGCAGGGTTGTAGGGGATCCATACGAGCTCCTCGAAGCGATTCATCAGCAGGCGGCGCCACTGGTAATACTATCCGCTCCCCAGAACGGACTTGAATACCTTTGTCGAGCAATTAGAACACTTCGCAAAGGCACCCATATTGCGGTAGTCTGCCCACCGCCGGCTGAGCCTGACGTGAGGTCAATGCTCAGCAAGACCATCGACGATTACTTCCTCCTTCCGCTCACCGATGCAGACTGGCGATGCCTCCAACGGGTATTGCAGGAGTCGCCCGCTGACATTGCCCGCATGGATTCGACAGGAACCATCGACACCACCGAGAGCCATCTCTACGCACATCTCGTGCGGGAATCGCGGGATGTCCAAACGCTGAAACGCGAAATAGCCGCTGTGGTTTCCGATCGCCTCGCAAAGCCCATGCAGTGGACCGACGCTATCGAAGCGTCTTCATTGCAGCGTCCTGCTGTGCTGTCTGCCTATATTGAGGGACGCAGGCAGCAACTGGTTGCAATGACCGACAGCACCGGGCTTGACCAGAAAGATGCCAGCTTCCTCGCACGGCTCCAGTCGCTTTTACCATCGCTATTCGACGCCGCCGATCGCTGCGGAACATTACATCAGCTAGCCATTACGGACCATCTAACCGGTGCATATAACCGGCGATATTTCTACAAAATCTCGGATCAGATACTGCTGCGTGCAAGCCAACAGAACCTGAGGGCCGCAGTGCTGCTTTACGACATTGACGATTTCAAGCATTACAACGACACCTACGGACATGCCGCAGGTGACGAGATTCTCAGGGAAACAACCACCATGATCCGAAACGCCATGCGGCAACACGATATCGTTGCCAGAATAGGTGGCGACGAATTTGCGGTCCTTGTCTGGGATTCCGATAAACCACGCCAGGCAGATAGCAGGCAGCTTGGCGATGCCTACGAACTGGCAGATCGATTCTGCAAAACCGTGGCCCAGCACCAGTTCCAACTCCTCGGGAATGAATCGGCAGGAACACTCACTATTTCAGGCGGATTGGCAAACTATCCCGCAAACGGAACCACCGTCAGGCAACTGCTGCGGCAGGCCGACATCGCGCTGGGCAAGGTCAAGAAGAGTGGCAAGAGCAATATCTATCTCGTCGGTAGATGCGAAGCAGATTCCTCTGCCCAGTCGGATTAACGTCGATCTGATCAACCACCCCGAATCGCCCCAAAGATTCAACCCTGCCGGTATCAATCGCCATCAAGAAAATGCGACACCGCGCCGGCCACGCTTTCCCTGCCATCAGCGTACAGGCTGCGGGCGTTCTGCCCCAACTGCAAAAGCCGCTGGGGATCATCCAGAAGTCGCCTCACCACTTGCGGAACATCGCGGTGCCTGCGAACAACCATTGCCGCATCATGTGACGCCAGATAAGCAGCGTTGCCCGATTCCTGCCCGGGAACCGGCTTTGGCAGCACCATCGCCAGACCTTCAGCAATGCATTCGGAAGTTGTAATACCACCGGACTTGGTAATCATGACCGACGCAACCTGCACAAGCTCGTTAACTTTGTCGGTATAGGACACCGGACGCAGCCGGTCATCGCCAAAGCCCAGCTTCGCCAGCGAGGCCACCAGCTTCTTGTCCCTGCCCGCAAGCACCACCACACATGCATCCGGGCACGCTTCGGCAAGTCGCCTCGCGGTATGCACTACGGGGCCACAAGTGAATTCGGCTCCGCCGCTGAGCAGGACAATCTTCTTGTCCGCAGGCAGAGCCCACCGGGAGAGTATCTCCTGGCGGCCGGTGCGCGTGGACCACTTTTCGTGAATCGGCATCCCGGACACGGTTATCCGCTTGGGGTCTATCCCCCACCCATGAAGGCGTTTGGCCCCCACATCGCCGGGAAGAAACCAACGATCCACTTCTTCAGAATACCAGAATCGATGCGGAATATTATCGGTTATTACTACAAATTGCGTTGTGGCCACATGCCCTTTGCGAATCATTCTTGCGATAATCGGAGGGGCAAGGAAGTGCGTATTGACAACCAGCTTCGGTTTGCGATCAGCCAGGAACCGTCGGAATCGCGACAACCATATCCACTCCTGCAAAAGACGCTTCTTCTCCCACAGTCCCCGTCCCGAATGGTTGGGGCGGTCGGACATTGCATATCCTATACCGTAGCATCGAGGCCAGCCTGACATGGCGAATCTGAAACCGCCGGAATAGTATGCCCGGAATATGCCCGGTGCGAAGTCGAGAATATCGACTATTTCCGACGCGCCACCGCCCATTCGTGCATCAACAGCGCCCGAAACCGCACGTGCGACGGAGTTGTGACCGGCTCCCACCGAAGCGGTCAAGATGAGTACTTTGCTATCCATCTTACAGATACACCATCATTCCTTTCGATTAACACACGCGGGCCACTCTTTCGAATTGACCGATTGGCTCAAACGAAAACACTATTTCGGTCCAAGCGCATCAAGCCATTCAAGCCGCCGGCGAGCAAGCACCTGCCACGGATTGTCTTTGGCAGCAAGAACCGCCTTGAAATACTCCTGTGGCTTTCTCAGATCTTTCATCAACGAGACAGCCGCCGCGTTGGCGGTGTCGGTCGCGAGTATTCCAAGGACGAAACTAGCCGGCGCCGACGCATCCACAGGAGGTTTCGCATGGGCAAGTGGAAGAAGTGCTTCGGCACACTTGTAAGGGTCACTAATCACTTCTGCGTGGGCAAGCCTGAGATTATCACCCAGCGGCGTACTAGCGTATTTCACAGCCAGGCGGCTGAGTTCTTTGCGATAGTTCACGCTGTTAGCGTTCAAATTCACGTACTGGGCCAGTGCCTGCACCAGCCTGACAGCATCGGCTTTCTGTTTGCTGTCGCCGGACACCTGCGCCTGATCCCATGTTGCCAGTATCATGTTGGCGCGTATCAACCATCGCATCCGGCGCACCTCAAATAACGCCATCGGGTAATACCTATCCTCAGGAAGCCCGCTGAGTGGAAGAAAGATGCTCTCGCCCTGATAAATCCTGTCAAGATCGCGTGATTTGACAATCGCAAGTAAGTGGCTTTCGGCGTTTTCCAAGCGTCTTGTCGCCCGGCCGAGAGTCTTCTTGATCTGCTCATGGCTCATGTCTCCCCCCGTCAAAGTGCGAATATCAAGCTGGGCGAGTCTCCACTTGGCGATGGCACCTTGCGGGGAAGAAAAGCACGATTCCTCCAGGCGAATCCATGCCTCGCGGCTGGATGGCGTAAGGGATGGATGACGGGCGGAGTATTTCACCACGCCTTCCGTAAGCGCCTTGGCGTCTACGAGAATCCCACGACACTGGGCACTCAGCCAAGCCACCGCAGGCACGTGGCGGCTTTGGGGATATCGCCTGATAAAACCATCACAACCGTCAATAAGCCTGTTTCGGTCAGATTGAAGCTGGTTGTCGAGAGCTTGCGAAAGTTCCTGGGAGCGGAGATTACCCACCGCATACATCTGCTGCCATTCCTCAACTGAAACCGACTTTAAAATGGCATCGCCGGGTTCAACATCCTGCACGAGTAATGCATAGGCAAGCTCGTCGTCACCGACTTGAGTGTAGAATGAAGCCATCGACCCGGCGGCGAGAGCAATGAGCAGCGGCAAGGCGACCCCGGGGCGATAGGACGTAAGCCTGGCCAGCAGGAACACCATCGCCCCACCAATCACGATTACGATAAACGCGATAAGGAACGGCGCACACGCCACTGCCCGCTGCAATGGCACCATTGCAGAAGACACAACATCCGAAAGCCCCATAAACCACGTATAGATGCACACCGGAACCATTCCCAACATCATGGCTACGAAAGGCATATCACTTCGCAGTGGCGTTCGCGACGCCAGTATACACCCCAGCAGCAACACCGCCGCCAACGCCGGGGTTTGCCCGACCAGCACGACCACCGCGACAAACAATACCGCAACAAATCCCCTGTGCAAGACAGCCATCAGGATTGGCACAAAAGCGACCGCCGCCAGCAATAGTCCATTCACGAGCACCATCCACGGGTAGCAGAATATTTTCAACGGTTCAAGCATTGTGCGTCCCAGCGGATGAACCAAATCCCGACGAAATGCATTATCCCCATAGTGAAACCACTTACCGCATCCAAGGTAGTGCCAAAAGGCATTAATCGCGACAAAACACGCCAGATTCAACACGATTATCAGCAGCCAGCCTACAAATCCCCTCGGCCGCAGCAACGGCGCAGTCCCGCGAGAAACGTCATATGATTCTATTTCACTTGTGGGTGTCATTAGTTCTGGATGGCATTAGCGTTTGAGTTTTGCAGCAACCACGAGCGGTATAGCGGATTATTACTCAGGAATATC
>CBDUQP010000063.1:0-18683 GCA_965369385.1 uncultured Phycisphaerales bacterium | reverse complement strand
AGCCGCAGGCGGCGACGGAAGCTGCCAGAAGAATTGATGACAACTCACGTTATCTGCCGCCAGAGAAGTATCTCGCACACGTCAGCCCTTTCTTGAAGAAATATGAAATAGAGGTGTTGCACAGAGCGTTTTTCCACATTATTGCAAATGGAGAAAAAGTGACTCGCATTCAGGCTTTGGCAGCCACAGATACGAATGTGCAAAATATTGATCATCCGCTACATTTAGCTCTTGCCCGCCTGCGATGGTAAGGTACAATCCTGCCGAGCTTGAACAGTTGACAGGTTCCACCGCCAGCATACAATAAGCAACGGACAAGGAGTTCAGTAAGATGGCCAACATCACATTCCCCAATAACGTTTTCCCCTTGGGAGCCCACGTATACCGCGAGCCCCACCAGGATCAGGAGGAGCTGCTAGCCGATCTGGATATTCTGGCCAAGCTCGGGTTCAACATGATCAAGATCCAGGAATCCTGGGCAATCGACGAACCTCGCGAGGGAGAGATTGACCTGTCACGCATTGAACGGGTCATCGCACGCGCCGGCGAGCTGAACATGGGAGTCTATCTGGGACTGACGATGGAGCAGGCCCCCGCCTGGATGTATCGCAAATATCCCGACTGTTTCTTCGTGTACGCCGACGGCTCGCAGCATAACGATCCCACCCAATACTGCCTGCCGTCCGACGGCAAACCGGGCCCGTGCTGGGATCACCCGGGCGCTCGCCAGGCGGCCGAGAATTTCATCGCATCACTGACATCCAAGCTGAGCCGCTTCGAGAACATCTGGGTGTGGAATGTCTGGCAGGAGATAGGGTTCTGGCCGAATCCCGGTGGCATTCTGGAATTCTGCTACTGCCCACACACGCTGGCTGGCTTCCGCACATGGCTGCAGAGCCAGTATGCAACACTGGACGCGCTGAACGCCACATGGCAGACTGCATTTCGCGAGTGGGAAGAAGTAGACCCTCCCCGCCGCCACGCGTTTGTGCCGCCTTTCATCGACTGGCGGTACTTCATAGAGAATGTCTATCTCACCGAAGTGCTCAAGTGGAAAGCACAAGTGATTCGCGACAATGATCCACTGAATCGCCCGGTCTTCAGCCATGTCGGCGGACCGAAGATCTCCAGCGGAGCCGAATGGCGATGGGGTCGCGCGACCGACTTCTTCGGTGTCAGCAACTATCCGGACTGGGGGATCTGCACGCCCGCCGAAGACGATCGCCACAATCGCAGCGATCGGATGACAACTTACGTAAATGAAATCCGAAACGGCCTGATGCTCAATAGCGATTACTGCCGCTCCGCCGGCGGGCTTGACAGCACATACTGGGGTGCAGAGTTCCAGGGCGGGCCAATAGGCACGCACCTGCACCTCGGGCGTGTGCCCGATGCGTCCGACATCCGCCGCTGGATGCTGGCCGGCCTGGCTTCCGGAATGAACGCAATCTCGTTCTGGAACCATCGCGCAGAGAGGTTCTGGTCGGAATGCAATGGATTCGGCCTGCTCGACCCGCAAGGTGACACCACCGAGCGAATCGAAGCGGCAGCGGCGATAGGCAACGCAATCAATGAATCGCCCGAAGTATTCTCGATCGGCCATCCCCAAAAAGCCGACGTGGCGATCCTGATTAATGAAAACCTCTACAACTTCTGCCAGGCCACCCATAATGAAGCCAGTCTGCATCTGTCCAACAGCATCCGCGGGCATTACTGCAGGCTATGGGATATGGGCGTCGCGGCCGATTTCGTGGAAGCCGACTACGTTCCCCAAGAGCTCGACGGCTACAAGGTCGCAATACTGACCACTCCGCTCGCGCTGGATACGGAATACTTCGCGAAGTTGAAAGATTTCGTAGCCGGTGGCGGAATGCTGATCAGCGATGCCTGCCCGGGACGCTTCGAGAAATACGGAATGTGCCCGCGCCAGCAGATGGTGGCCGGCGGCGAAGAGTTGTTTGGCGCCAAGCACCTTGACTACCGCAACGTCCGCGAACCGGTCGATCAGGACCAATCGCTCTGGACGCCGCCTGAGCGAGGCTGGGGTGAATTCCTCGACGCTATGATACTCGATGGCGTGGGCGAATTCGCCGGTGCCAGGCTTCGTGTGAACGCGATACTCCAAACGCTTACACCCACCACTGCGACACCCATCTTGACCACAGGCGATGACGTGGCCGGTACGATCAACAAGTTCGGCGACGGGCATGCGGTTCTATTGGGAACACTTTCCGGCCATGGCGGCATCACCTATCGCCTGGACGAGCCTGAACTGCTGTTCGAAAAGCTGCTCGATATGGCAGGCGTCAAACCCGACCGCACGGGCGTTCTGCTCCGCCGCAAACGCGTATTGGGCGATACCGAAGCGTGGATGTTCATTAATCCGACCGGCGAGGAAGTAACCGAGACGATACCGCTCGAAGGCATGCAACTGGTGCGTGACATTACCGCCGACAGTGTGGTGTCAGCCGCCAATGACGAGCTACAGATTCGTGTGCCGGCCGGCAACTTGAGCTGCATAGTGGTAAAACGCTGACCGGTACATAACGTGGCATGATGCGGCGGCCCCACCATGCCCTACACAATCGCATCACAGCCACTATGACGCACCGCACCCAGCATGCGCCACCATGACGCGCCATGCCCCGTCAGGATGCACCATAACCCGTCACTTACTCAAGATTTGGCCCGCATTGGGCGATATTCATTGACTCTGGCGAGCGGGTTTGGTAATAAGGTTCCTCCCCGGCAAAGTGGTCAGCCATGAGCCCGCCGCAGCCAGGGATAACGCACCGGGCGTTTAGCTCAGTTGGCTAGAGCGCTTCCCTTACAAGGAAGAAGTCACAGGTTCGAGTCCTGTAACGCCCATCGTTGTAAGTTCTTTCGACTGTGGCTTTTAGCATCTCGCTTACTTGGCGATGGGGCTGCGAACCGATGGCGTATTTGTAAGTATGACTACCCTCAACCGCCTCCAAACACCGCAAAATAGCATCGTCACGCGAACACAAGCCTGGCCCCTCATCTACCCACCCCCGCAGATTCTCGGTTCCCCAACCACCGGGAACATTCGCAACCTATCCTCAAGGGCGGCTTCTGGACGGTAACGCTCGCTCGAAGAGTTTTCGGATTATTCTCACTAAAACCGCCCTCTGCATTGAAATTCCTTAGACGGCGACCTAACATTTCAATAGTGATAGCTCTCCCCTTCAGCTATTACTTGACGCGAGAGACGGGCTCAGTTGCTCTAACTGGGCTCGTTTCATTGTTTCTGCACAATTCCCGCACACAGCAATCCCCAGCAAACCCCATACATCCACCCACTACGCCGCGACCGCACACGAGACTAGCGTATTATCACCTAAGGATAACACCTTACTTTAGAAGACTTACAAATACCAAAATAACCATAAACTCCATATCATCAATTGAAATCTACTTGCCTGCAAGCATACAATCTAGCACATGGTGAAGAAGAGACAACTCACAAACTTTCGTTGTGTGGGGAACACATGAACAAAGGGGAACACATGAACAAAAAAGAGACCATCGAGATGCCAGCATGTCAGACATGTTTCTTTCACAACCACGGACAATGTTGCCACGCCATCGCAAGGGGAAACTGCAAATCGTTATCCGACACGACTGAACTCCTGCACTACCAGCCGGATTCGCCAGATAAGCCCGACCAACACCAGCAGGATCCCCCCAGGCAGACCTGGCCAACTCCTCCCTCCGCCTGACCAAAGCGATGCCGATATGTGAAGAGTTACAGCGGAAGATAGCTATCTCACCGAGCATCATTTCACGATGACATTCACATCACCTTTCGGCCATGATGGCGGCTTTTGCGGCTTTTCTGGCCTTGGCAACTTTGAGGGCCTTGGCCTACTGAGCGGCTGCGAACCACTTCGCATCTAGCAGCCATCGGAACTACACGTCGCCCCCGAACGGCTTGCGGTCTCGTCGTAGCTTTCAGGCGTTTGGGCCGCAATGGTTTGATGCTTCCACCTGGCTTGAGGGCCTTCACCACGCCGCAGCCGGTATAACTGCTAATATACCCCACCGGCACTGACAGCGTCGGACCGGGAGTTATTTGGAACTTGAATTCACTGGTTCGAACCGTGCCTCTCAGTGTGGATCCATCTGAAAGTTTCACTTCGACGCGGCGGGTATCGCCCTCGATGGCTGCAAGCTGCACAATCCGCCTCGTATCAACCGTGATATCGCCGAGTTCAGTATGCAGGATAAGCTTGCAGTGCGTCAGTCGGCCTCGCAGGATGTCCCCGTTATTCATAATGATCTCGCTCATCGCGGCAGAAGACGATGTCGCACGCCTTGAACTCGCAGAAACGCCAGGTCTGGCAGTCACAATACCTTCATTGTCACCATCCGAATCCGGATTCCTGATAGACATGACCATATGCCTGTCTACCTTTCCACCGAATCCGAGGCTGAGTTTCAGGTCAAGCTTGTCGGCCACCAGCAGACCGCCGATGATCGAACCGTTGGTGAACATCGCACGATGCAGCCCGCCATCAGTATCATGCAACACGATACCATTCAGGTCGGCGAGGTTCAGTTTGCTGCTGCCATACCTGCTGATAAACTCCCAATCCATCCCGCCGTCGCCAAGGTCAAAGAAGAGACGCTCGCCCGTTCGCAGTTCGATCATGGCGTTTTCGATGGCGGTCACATCCGGCTTTTCAGGGGTTAGACGATATGCCGCAGTGTCCAGCCGGTCAGAAGTCAACTTAAGCTTGTTACCGTTAACAAGGGTGAAACTGCGTTGCGTCTTGTCGATCCGGCCGGCGACTACCTGCCCATCCACGAGCCCAAGCTTTACCCAATCGCCACATCCAACAAGCGATTGATATCCAACAACCTTGGCAGCAGGCACGGTCAGCTTGCCCCAGAGCGTATCGAGAACATAATCCTCCGTGCCAAGCTTTCCGATCATCTGGGTGCCGTTGCGCAGCACAACTATATCGTGCTTCTGGTGCCGCATCAGATCGAGGGTGCCCAGCGACAGCAGCAAGCCGTCCATATTCCTTATGATGGCCCGTAGCGAAAGAGGAATCCCCCTCAACACACGCGCAGGGCGGAAAGCCTTCAACAGCGTCATGGCTTTGGCGGAATTACGCTCTTGCGATTGGAACGTACACAATGCGTATGCCTTTCTTGCAGGTATCCGGAGGGTGTAATTGCAGGTAATATTCTTCTTTCCGCCGATGGTAACGTTTGGGCGCACGGTGGCATTCCTGGCAGCGAAGAAATACACAATCCTGGGACGATAATCCTGGCGAGTCCTGATCGTCAGAAACCCCCAGTCCTGGGCCGTGATCTGCTTCTTGCCAAGTCCTGTACGCACAGATTCAAAGGTTCCGCCGACGATGGTCTTGTAGGACACATTGACCGTTACATCCCTGCTGCTTGGATTCTCGAAAATATCGATCCAGCGACAGTATCCATCCGTTGGCGACACGTAAATCCGCCGATACACCTTCACCCCGCGATTTGTCCATGGTCCAATCTCGATCTCACGTCCCATAGAGTCCAAGCTTGCAAGCTTCCGCCTCGAGACGGAGAACTTCTTGCCGTTGACAGTCATTGTCATTGCGCCGTCATAGGCATCACCGTTACCATCGTTAACAATCCCGGTAAGCGTGTTGATATCCCAACGCTGCCCCGTGCCGTCATTGATATACCACGTACCACTCTGCACGCTACTCTTTATGACATGTATTCCGCCCAAAGCAGCCTGCGAAAATACCATCGCCAGCAAACCAGCCAGTACCGTGTATTTCGTTCTTCTTGTCATCATTCCTGCCCGTAATATGTGGACTGTCGCAACCGGACATCCATCATTCCCAGTGCTGCTCGATTCTCTCATAACGATCAGTTGCCCGCGTTTAACGCACTATCGGTTCGCGGCAAACGCTGTGAGCACTTCTTCCAGTCGCTGGCGAACTTCAGGATCGCCGCAATCAAGATTCTCCAGCAGGATACCCTTTATCACACGGCCCATTTTCATCAGCTTCCGCGTAGCTACCTGACGCTCCTGATAACTCTCGCTGCCCAGTTGGGCGATAAGCTGCTCCACCTTTTTTCGCGTCTCTTCGGCAGGCATCGCAGTTGGCGACAATATCTGTGCACACTGCCCCGCATGGACAGAAAGCTTCGTATCCCCGGCCACCCTGAACTCCAACGTCGCCTGCCCCAGCCATCCGGTGAGCGATGTACCGTCCCATGTTCGCAGGGTAACGCGCCCGGCCTTGCCCGGATGAAAATTGAGTCTCCGGATCCTGTCAGACTTGACGTCAACTTTTCCGTAATCGGTGGTAAGCTTGAAACTCCCCTTGCATAGTGATCCAAACAGCCTGTCACCGTTGGTTAATTCCATGCGTGTCAGCAGGTCATCCTGCGTTTGGGCGTCTGAGAAACGCAGCATCCTTATCTGTGAAACCGGTACAGATATTTCCGGCCCCATCAGGCTTTTCAGCCGAAGCTTGCGTGCCAGCAAAATACCACTCAGAACACTCCCGTTGCGGAACCTCGCGACATGCACACCATTGTCTTCCGCCTCGGTCGATACGCTCAGCAGACTCCTTGCGTCAAGCTTCACCTTGCCGTTTCTGGTCAGGAACGTAAGATCAAGTGTCTCAGCAGCAACCATGAGGCTGTCGCCAGATTCCAACATTACATAGGGTCTGGTGAATGCTATCTCTTCCGGGCGACTCTTGCTTATACCGTAAGACCACTGGCGAACTTTCCTGACCGGAACCTTGAGTATCGAACCGCCGCTGAGCTTCACCTGCAAGACGATATCACTGGAATCCGTCGTCAGAACCTGACCGTCGGTGAGCACAACAGCCACCCCGCCGTCATTCCTGCCTGCCATCCCAACTACCTTCCCCGCAGACAGTTTAACCAGGCCAATCCTGGTCTTCAGTGAAAAGCTCTCGTTCATTATCGTTCCAAAGAGCGGAGCGGCCTGTCTCAGATGGACAACCCCGCTGCCTGCGCGGCGTTCAAGTTTCACGCCGCCTATCCCGGTGAACACCTTCATATTCAGGATCATCTTGCGAACGCCCCGGGGAAGGTCTTTCAGCAACTTGTAGGCCGGGAAGTCGGTCATCAGGGCATCAAGGGCGTTTGTGTCGCGATTCTGGCTCTCGAAGTGGCAGAGGATCACCGTCTTGCCGGCAGGTATTTTCAGATTGTACTGATATGTTATCTGGTTGCCGATGATGGTCACTTTCGGCTTGATCTTGGTCTTTCCGAAATTCACGACATGCAGCGTGCTGGGGACTCTGGGGCCGCGAGTCTTCGTCCAGAAGGCAAAATCCTTGTCATCCACCACCGCATCGCCACTGCTGGATTTCTTACTGGCGATGCTGTACGGAATCTGGGTCCGATAGTTAACCGGAACTATGACTTCTTTTGCGGTGGTGTTTTCCAGAATGTCCAGCCACCTGGCCAGCGGCCGGTCCTTGTAGACCTTGATGCGGCGATAGATATTGACGCCGTGCATGTTCCGCGGGCCCATCTCTATCTCGTCGCCGGCCTTGTTCGACCATCCGTTATTTGTGTTGGAATAGAAATGTTGTCCATGAACCCGGATCTGCATCCCGCCGCCATAGGCGTTTTGTGTGCCTCGCCGGACGCCGCCCGTATTCTGGATATCCCACAGGTACCCGCCTCCATCAGATATTGAGTGGTAACCGCGATTGAAATTGATGGTTCCCTCCCGCGGCAAGTGAGGGCTCGCTGACACGACTGATACCTTGCGGACTGATCGTCCGGGAGTCGTCGCCCAGTCTGAAATGTCCCCATCGATAACGATCACGCCCATCGCCGGACGAACCGGGAATCCCTGCACGCACAATACGCACAAGCCGAGACAAATCCAAAATGAAAAACACTTAACCCCTTTAGCACTGTCAATCATAGCAATCTCTCCCACGCTGCAAGACACCTGCATACCAAAAAGCCACCCGGCCCGCAGACGTCCCTCACACAAATATGACGCGCAAGTAGAAACAAAAGTTCCACAAGCACTCTTTTCCCTTTTCAACCCAGTGCAGCCAAATTCACCATATGGGGTGAATTTGCGTTACCATTATGCTATTATTTGATCCGAATCGCCATGAGAATTCGGCTTTTGACAATAGACTTGGATGGCACGCTGCTTAACTCGTCGAAGAGCATCTCCGACGAGAGCATACGCGTTCTGTCTTCTGCGAGGGAAATGTCGGACCTGAAGATCGTTCTGGCAAGCGCCCGCCCGCCACGCAGTGTTATGCCTTTCTACACGCAGCTCAAGCTGGACACGCCGATGATTAACCACAACGGCGCGGTCGCGTGGAACCCCACCACAGGCAAAATCCTCCTGCACCGCCCCGTGCAAGCCAGGCACACCCGCGATATTGCCCTGCTGGCAAGAAAAATGTACCCCCGATGTCTGATTTCAGGCGAAGTTTTTGACGAATGGTTCACCGATCGCGTTGAAATGAATTGGCAGAGCGAATCGCAGAAAACCTGGAGCCCTACCGCCATAAAACCTGTCGATCAATGGCTGAACCAACCCATAAGCAGGCTGCTCATCCTGGGCCAGACCGACTGGCTGGACAACATCCAGAAAGCCGTGCAGGCAAGGCACTCGGCGTTTGTAACCGCCACGAAGACGGAAGAATGCCTGTTGCAGATTCTTCACATCGCGGCCGACAAGGGAGATGCCCTGCAAATAGTCTCCAAGGAAATGGGCATATCGAGAGAGCATATCCTCGCGATTGGCGACAATTCCAACGATGCAGGCATGCTTTCGTGGGCCGGCGTGGGCGTGGCGATGGCAAACGGCTCGCCCAGGGCCCTCAGCGTGGCAGACCATGTAACCAAGCATAATGACGCGGGCGGAGTGGCGGCGGCGGTTAGACAATTCGTGCTCGATGACCCCGACAACGCCTAGCGACGCTGTCGCAGCCGGAGATAAAGGGGTCAGGAACCTTTTAGAGGCTGGCAATATAGGCCATAGAGAAGCTTAAAAAAGGTTCCTGACCCCTTTATCTCAATGTGGACGCGTTCCGCCCAACTGAAACATTGCAATAGTGGTGTTTCGTGCGTAGATTGTGGGTGATTATGAATATCAAGACCATTCAATACGACAGCTTCGATGGCAAACTAGCCGCCACAGAGCTACGAAAGCGCCTCGCCGGCGGACTCCTTGCCGGCGGGCAGCAGGATCTGGACGTCCCGGCAATCGTAAGGGACATCATCACGCAGGTGAAAGACCGTGGAGATTCCGCCGCTGCCAAGCTCACATCCAAGCTCGATCTCGCGGAAGTTACCTCCGAAACGGTCCGCATCCCCGAAGAAGATATCCTGGCTGCACACAAGCAGGCCGACCCGGCTTTCCTGAAGATCATACGCAGCGCTGCAGCGAATATTCGCGAGTATCAGCAATCCATACTCGTGAGCGATCCGCCGCCGCTTGTTCGCGATGGAAGAACGCTTGGCGTGCGGTATACGCCCATGGATCGCGTCGGCGTTTATGTGCCCGGCGGCCGGGCGATCTACCCGTCAACCGTGCTGATGACTGTTGTCCCCGCACAGGTTGCAGGTGTCAGGCAGATCGTGATGGCAAGCCCACCCACCGGCGGGCAGATAAACCCCATGGCGTTGGCACTTGCCGGCGAACTGGGCATCACCGAGGTGATCCAGCTTGGCGGAGCGGTAGCGATGGCTGCACTGGCCTACGGGACCGAGACAATAACGCCAGTCAACAAGATCGTCGGACCGGGCAACGCCTTCGTCGCCGAAGCCAAGCGGCAGTTGTTCGGTATCGTCGGCATAGACTCCATCGCCGGCCCGAGTGAAGTGGTAATCGTGGCCGACGACACCGCAAACGCCAACGAAGTAGCCGCCGACATGATCGCACAAGCAGAGCACAATCCCGGGTGGGCAATGCTCGTGACGCCTTCGCAGAAACTCGCAGACGATGTCAAAGCCCAGCTCGATATCCAACTGCCGCTGCTCACGCGCGGCGACGAAGCGAAAGCCTGCATCGAAGCGTTCAGTTCAATGATTATCACCGGCGATATGGACCAGGCGTGTGAAGTAGCCAACGATTTCGCGGCTGAGCACCTCCAGATCGTCACAGCCGACAATCCAACCGTCCTGTCGAAAATCCGCAACGCCGGCGCGATATTCCTGGGCCCGCACACACCGGTATCGCTTGGCGACTACTATGCTGGCCCGTCGCACGTACTGCCCACAGGCTCAACCGCGAAATTCTTCGGCCCACTGAACTGCAATGATTTCCGCAAGGCCACCAGCATAATCGAATACGATCGCCAGTCTCTGTGCGCCGATGGCCCGGACGTTATAGACTTCGCCACGCATGAGGGCCTAACCGCACACGCTCGCGCCGTGAGTATCAGAACAGAAAATGACTCGCAATAGCCGCCCGCAGGCAGGTTGCCGAGAGACAAATACAAGAGAACACTAAAAAGCACCGAAGAACTGAAATGAGCTATTTCTTGAATAATATCGACGCGATGGAAGCCTACGTGCCCGGCGAGCAGCCCAAAGATGGCATGAAGGTTATCAAACTCAATACCAATGAGAACCCATACCCGCCGAGCCCTGCGGTCGCCGATGCTCTGCATGACTTCGACACAGCCGACCTTCGCGCGTACCCTAATCCAATGGCAGAGCGGTTCCGCCAAGTCGTCGCCAAGGCCCTGAACGTCCCTGCCGACTGGATTATCCCCGGCGACGGTAGCGACGATCTTATAGCCATGATCTCGCGGGCATGCCTCAGCGGCGAAAAGAGCGTCGTCTACCCCGTGCCCACATTCACGTTCTACGAAACCCAGGGCATGGTGCAGAATGCAAAAATAGTGGAAGTGCCCCTGAACGATGACTTCTCACTGCCGACGGATGAACTGATCAAGGCCGCCGGTGATGTAACATTCATCGCAAACCCCAACAGCCCCACCGGCGTAGCTGCTGACAACGCCGAACTGCGGCGACTCGCTGAAGGCCTCAGCGGCATACTGGTGATTGACGAAGCATACGCCGACTTCGCAGACAGTAACGCACTCGAACTCGTCAAGGAATACGAGAATATTATTATCCTTCGCACGCTGTCCAAGAGCTACGCGATGGCGGGCATTCGCCTGGGATTTGGCATCACACAGCCGGCGATTATGGATGGGCTCCTGAAGACGAAAGCCATCTACAATGTAGGCGAAATCCCCGCAGCCCTCGGCGCTGCCGCAGTGGACGATCAAGACTACATGAAAGCGTCGGCCGAGAAAATCAAGGCCTCCCGCAAAAAGCTGACATCGCAGCTCGAAGCCATCGGTTTTCAGGTGCTCCCGTCGCAAACAAACTTCATTCTGGCGTCCGTCCCCGATGGCACGGACGCAGGCGACGTGTTTAACGCCCTAAAGGCGCGCGGAATCTTTGTCCGATACTATAATCAGCCGCGTCTTGCGGATAAATTGCGCATCACGATAGGCACGCCCGAAGAAAACGCCGCACTTGTGGCGGCACTGAAAGATTTTTAGACCAAGCAGACCACGCAGGCAACGCAGACCGCGCAAGCTACGCCTCCGCCGCGTGGCAAGAGAGATAAACAAACATGAGCAGCAAAGAACGCACAGCCAGGGTCGAACGCAACACTAAGGAAACCCAGATCACCGTTGTGCTGAATCTCGACGGGACCGGGCAGGTGGCCGCCGACACGGGCGTGGGCTTTCTTGACCACATGCTGGACCATCTCGGCAAACACGGCCTGATGGATCTGGAAGTGCTCGCAAAAGGCGACCTGGAAGTTGACGATCACCACACCGTGGAAGATGTCGGAATCTGCATCGGTCAGGCGATTCGCGAGGCACTCGGCGACAAGGCCGGCATAAACCGCTACGGTTCCTCAGCAGTACCGATGGACGAAACGCTGGCCGAGGTGGCGATAGACCTCTCCGGCCGCGCGGCGGTCGTGTTCAACGCCAACTTCACCACCGACAACATCGGAACGTTCGACACCCAACTGGTTGACGAATTCCTCCGACGCCTTGCGAACGAATTGCGTATGAATCTGCACGTGAACGTTCGATACGGCTGCAACGATCATCACATCGCAGAAGCCATCTTCAAGGCCTTCGCCCGCTCACTGCGCCAGGCGAAAACGATAGATCCCGCAAACGCCGGCAACATCCCCAGCACAAAAGGCACGCTGTAGCATCCCATTCAATCCAATACGAACCATGGGCGAAGCCGCTTCTGTTGCGGCCTCGCCCACTTGAAATTGTTCAACTCACTTCTCGCAGCCCGTTGAAAGAGCTATTCCTGCTGCGTGCGGGTCTTTCACCTGCGCGGCTGCGTGACGAAGAAGGCCAAGGCTTCCTGCATCGCATAGAGTCTATTGTTGTCGTTGGTTGTCGCTGTTATGGCCATTGTCGTTCGGCCCGAAGGCCCGATGGGTCCCGATGTGCATCGGGATCTTCGACGCCGGGGGTCAGCCGCGACGTAAGTCACGGTGCAGCCCCCGGATACGCCCCCATCATATCCCCGCCCCGAAGGGGCGGGAGGAAGTTCTGAACTGCGAATCGATTCGCACATATGGCATAAGTCATCCCACCCGCTACGAGCGAGGACGGAAAAGTTGACATGAGAAGCTTCTCTTGCCCGATTAGCCCGATATTGTTTGGCGATGCGCGTCAAGTGCTCGCGTCAATTCGCAGCCAAGCCTACCTCCCGCCCCTTCGGGGCGGGGTTTCTAGAGGACATATCCGGGGGCTGCGACTCGACTTGCGTCGAGCCTTACCCCCGGCTAACCACCCATCGGACCTTCGGCCCGAACAGCAACGACAATGGCAACTAAGATATCAGAGCTCTCGCCGCCCTGCGAACGGCAGGAATACTGCGAGGGCTCACACTGACTTGACTTACACCAATTTCGACAATCCGCGAAATAAGCGTCGGATTGGCAGCCACTTCCCCACAAATCGCCAGAGGCTTGCCAGTCGCCCGAGCGGCGGCGACGAGTTTTGAAACAACAATCCAGAACGCGTTGTGGTCCGCGCCGTAATCATTGCTGAGTTCCTTGTTGTTGCGATCAGTAACGAACAGGTATTGCACCAGATCGTTGCTCCCGATACTTCCGAAATCGGCTTCGGCGAACAGTTCCTCTGCGATCATGCACGCGGCAGGCACCTCGAACATCACGCCGTGTCGAATCTGGCCGCACTCGATATCCGCCACCGCTTCGTTGAACAGGCGCCGCAACTCAACGAACTGCTCCACATCGATTATCATCGGGTACATGACATTTATATCGTGATCGGCCGACACCCGCGCAAGCGCCCTTGCCTGATCTCGCAGCAAATCGGGGCGTTGAAGCAGATACCTGGCCCCACGGCAACCAAGGGCCGGGTTATCTTCGATGGGCACGCTGAACGCCGGACATGTCTTCTCTGCGCCTATGTCGAGCAACCTGAAACAGACGCTTCCACTATCCATCGCACCGGCGACCTTTGAGTATCTCTCGTACTGCTCATCCTCACTGAGCAGTCGCCCGGCAGCAAGGAACTCGAACTCCGTTCGGTATAGCCCTATCCCCTCGGCCCCCATCGCCAGAACATCCTCAATATCACTACTCATGCTGATATTGGCCATAACGACAAGCCCTTCGACCGCCTCGGACGATTGATCGATATCAAGGGGCACTTCGCCGGAGTCCGACACCGCATCCGAAACCGTGGTCTCAGACGGAAACAGCACAACGTCACCTGTCGAACCGTTGACAAGCACCTCCGTACCGCAAGCAGCCATCCGATTGACATCCTCCAGACCAGTCACCGCCGGCAGGCCCAACGCCCGGGCCAGAATAGCACCATGCGAGGTGTCGCCGCCAACCTCGGCTACGAAGCCGGCTATTTGTTCCTCTGCCATCTCCAGAACAAGCGCGGGGGTGAGCTCCTTGACGAACACAACTCGCCGGGCCACACCGCTGCACTCGCCTGTTCGCTGGCGCCGGCATTCGTGCCTACTCCCGCCCAACGCAACGAGCATCCGGTGCTTAAGCTCGCTTAGATCACTAACCCGCTCACGAAGGTAATCATCATCCACTTCGCCGAGCTGTCGCTCATAATCCTCAAACGTATCCACAACAGCCATCTCCGCATTGGAACCGCGCCCGATGGCCTGGCTTAGACTGGCGCCTATGGCAGGATCGTCAATGATCATATTCTGGGCTACGAATATCTCCGCTTCCGCGGGACCTATTCGCTCGAATGCAACCTGTCTCAGGGTCCCCAAACGATCCTTCACAAGCATCTTGGCTGCATCCAGCCTTTGTTCTTCCTGCTCGATCAATTCGTCGGTAATACGGTGAATTGGGATCGCGTCCGTCCGGGACTGGCGAAAAAGACATACACACCCCAATGCCACGCCTGGACTTATAGGAACACCGCGAAGGGCCTTTTCCTCACCATATTTCATAAGCTCCTGATCTACCATCTAGATACCATCTCCACGAAAGCCGAAGTTCCGCAGTTCTGAAGTAATCCAAATACTCCCAGAGCGTAAGAAACTCATTTGGCAAGGCCAAGAAGGCTGCTCAAATGCAGCCCTTACTCCCATTCTACGCGATAAGAATGCGAGAATCACGGCGATTGTGGATGGTATTGCGTGCCAACTGATCCCGAGACATTAGTCGGAATCGGGTATTTCGCCGGCACGTTTGAGGGCTACTTTGGTGAGGATGGGGCCGATGATTTCGAAGAAGATACAAGTTGCGGTTATTGTGGTTATCAAGGCCGCCCCAATGGTCAAGGGATCATAGAGTGCCTTGTCTGCTTCCGGGAGACGAGCCATCGCGTCGATCACATCCGTGCGAGTGGCCAGTGCCCTGAAGTCTTCCTGGATCACCATGGACAATCCGATCGCGACACCAGCTTGTGACAGAATGCCAAGCCCGATGTTCTTCTTGATCTTATCCTCCACTCCGCCGATGGCAGAACCTATCCGTGCCCCGCCGATCAGTCCGACGCTGCGTGCCAGGATATAGACAATACCCACGATACCGAGCTTGGGCAGGTCGGATATATGCAGGTGCGCACCGGCCAGCGCGAAGAACAATATGAAAACAAGCGGGAGAATCTCCTGCAGAGGCGCGGTGACCTTATGCACCAACTCATCGCGACGGGTATTCACAAGTACAAAACCAATTACCATGTTCGTGAGTATCAGGGACAGATGGAAATGCAGAGATATGCCGGTGGCTACGAGCACCGTTCCGAAAACCATTATCAGCATATCCCTTGGAGTCTTCAGCCGTCTTACCAACTGGCAAAACACGAGACCAAGAACCGTGCCGACAACTATGCTCCAGAACACCTCCACAGCAGGAGCCACCATCGCCGACATTATGCCCCCACTTGCACCGGCGACACCCAGCTTCGCCAGAAGCAGTGTCTTGGCAGCAGCGGCGGCGAAACCGAATATCAGAATCGCAAGCCCGTCATCAAACCCCACCACAGCATATAGTGCAGTAGTAAGGCTACCCTTGGCTTTGTATTCCTGGATAACCGCCACCGTCCCCGCAGGAGCACTCGCAGGCGCAACCGCGCCAAACAGCAAGGCAAGCGGCCAATTCTTCGTAACCAGATACACCATTAGCATCACCACGAAGAACGCAGTGAAGGACTCAACCAATATGATAGAGACTATGCCGCCACCCAATTTCCTAAGTGACTTCATGTTAAGCTCGGAGCCTATCGTAAAGGCTACGAATCCAAGTGCAATATGCGTGATGAATGCGAACAACGAAAGGTTACCTTCGCCACTAGCAGACTCGGTAAACCAGCCGAACCCCGAAGGCCCCATAAGTACGCCAAGCAGCATGAAACCGATTATCGAAGGCAGCTTCAGTTTTCTGGAGAATCCGCCAAAATAGAAACCCACGATCGCAACAATGCCCAGCAGCAGGATTCCCTGCTCCTGGAGAACATGCTGTAATGACGCGCTGGCATTAATGATTTCATTCCACATAGTGTATCGATCCTGCGGTTCTTCTCAGTCATAGCGAGATGAACCGCCACTGGTGTTCCTCTGTAGTCTTGACCCGGATCTACCCGGCATGTCTCCCCCAAGATAAAGTCAGGCATGTAACATCAGGTATCCAGACCGCCGGCAGTAAAGTAGACGTCCTGAACCATCACCATCACATCATTGCGATCACCCAGTGGACCGGTCATTCGTTCTATGCGACGGATGGTCTCATTAGTAATCCGCTTGTTGACTCGTGCCACGATAACCCTGTTGAACTTCTTCGGATCGTCGCTCCACAAGTTTGCGAACAAGGGAATCTTCGAAAGGTAAACCCCCGCGTTTTCGCCATTCAGCACCATTGGGTCACAACCGTCAATTCCGCCAAAAACATTCACCACATCCTGGAAAGTGTCCTCGTTCTGCACGACAACGTGGAACAAATGGCTGCCCACATCATCGCCTTGGAGTTCATCGTGAACATGCCTGAGGAAACTCTCGCGCAGCGCATCGGGCGTGGGAGCACCTATCATCTCTTCGACGGCTCCTGGAACCTCAAACGCACGAGAAATCGATGAGAGCAAGTATATGTGCTCGGTCGAGTCGCTTTCAGGGCCAACCACAAAAGCGACCAGCTTCACCGGCTTGGCATCCAGCGATCCAAACTCAACTCCGCCGGGAACTGTAATCAGACCGACGACAAACTCGTCCACAGAATCGAGCCGGCAGTGCGGAATGGCAATACCGCCGCCAAAACCGGTGGACCCCAGAGATTCACGTCCCTCCAGGCCGCGAAGAATCTCATCGGCGGAAACATTCTCACATGCCGAACACTTCTTTGCCAGCGTGGCGACCTCCTGAAGCAGAGAAGCTTTGTCCGCCAGCGTAACTCCAGTTGCGATGCATTCCGATGACAGATATTTGAGCAGTTTCACGTGTTACTCCTTAAAATCAGTTCACGAGTTCTCGTGTAGCTTGGGTCACTATGGCTAGTACATCTTCAGGGTTGCGAGCCTGTCGCAGTTTACTTAGTGCGTCATGCCCCGCCAGCCAGGCCACCTTCGCCATCATTTGCAGGTGAATCTCAATTCGCGTAGCACAGATCAGGAAGAAAATATGCACAAACTGATCGTCCACAGCATCGAACTGAGTGCCGGACGGACAAAGACCCAACACAATCGCGGGCTCTTTGAACATATTGCCAAGCGGCTTGCGCGGGTGAGGAATGCTCACTCCGTGCCCCACCGCAGTAGTCATCAGGCGTTCACGCTCCAGCAGGCTTCCCAGAAGCCTGTTCACGTCAGAAGCAAATCCGGTGCTCATCAGCGGAACCAGCAACTGACGCAAAACACTCTCCTTCGGTCCGGGAGTTATGTCGAAGACCATAAGTTCCGGCCGAAGCACTTCGGTGAGCGGAAGAAGGGAGTGATCATCACCGGCCGCATCCTCGGTGTGGATGCCAGGGAACGACTGGACCTGAGCCACGAGCCATTCGCGAACAAGCGGACGGAGGAACCTCCACTGGCTGGCGACCTTGGCAGCCGGTATTTCGCCACGCTGGGCCATCTTCAACACGGTACGCTCGGCAAGCTGAAGATAATCAGCCACCTCCACCAGTGTCATGACCTCGCCTGCATCAAAATTTTCAGTCATTTTGGATCGCCTCGTCTGCCCGGTCCGAGCATACAAGATAATTATAACGCTCTAAATCACCCTGTCAAGCTCTATACTACACCATATTCCCTCATATGACCTCGCACGACAGCTAACATCATATTAGGGACGGTGCCCTATTTAATTAAATAAGGCACCGTCCCTAATATTTGAGTTGACGTTTTTGGGCGGTTTCGTATGATCGTGGCATGCCAAGAATGCCAAGGGTAGTCATACCGGGTTGCGCTCATCACATTACTCAGCGCGGCAACCGACGCGAGGACATATTCTTCAGTGACCGCGACCGCCTGCGGTACTTGGAATTGCTGGACCAGTACGCTGAAGCCCATGGTCTCAGTATCCAGGCGTACTGCCTAATGAGCAATCATATACATCTTGTGGTCGTGCCCGAGCGGGAAGATTCACTGGCCGCCGCCCTCAAGCCCGTCCACGCTCGCTACGCCCAACACGTCAATTGGACGCAGAGTCTGAGCGGGTATCTCTGGCAGGGACGGTTCCGCTCCTGCACACTTGACACCAAACACCTCTGGGCAGCAGTCCGCTACGTCGAACTCAACCCCGTCCGCGCGGGACTAGTCGATCACGCGGAAGACTGGCAATGGTCGTCCGCGCGAGGCCATTGCGGACTCGTCACCGACGCGTTGCTCAACGACCCCTGCGGCATGCAGCTCGACGTTCCTACATCGAAATGGCTGCAACTCCTTCGCGATCCGTGGTCTGCGGATGACGACAAGCTGCTGACCAATATTCGGGCCAGAACACGAACAGGCCGCCCGGCCGCCACTGCGAGCTTCACCGCTGAACTCGAACAAGCCACCGGCCGAAATCTGACATCCCGCCGCCCCGGCCGCCCCAAAAAGGATATTGAGGACACAACGTCCACAGACAGTTGAACCCTGCAAGCCCAAAAACTAGGGACGGTGCCTTATTTAATTAAATAGGGCACCGTCCCTAGT
>CBDUQP010000062.1:0-18686 GCA_965369385.1 uncultured Phycisphaerales bacterium | reverse complement strand
ACCATGTTCTATAACCAGCTATCATTGTTCGACTTATAACCGGACAGTAGTGGGATTGCCTATTGAATTAACGGAGAGGGTGGTACTCCCCGCTGGGAGCCTCTGACATGGGATCAGTGGCATGTTGTGGTGCATGTGCCGATGTGCTTAATCTTAGTTTCATGCTCAGGTTATATGAAAAAGCAAAAGAACCAACATTCGCTTGGAATGTCGGTTCCTATTACGGAGAGGGTGGGATTCGCTGCGCGGCGCCTTTGGCGTCAAACCCACGGTAAGGTCCGCTACGCGTCCCTCGTGTGTTCGACTCCCACCTATTGCTAATGGGCATAAATGACAAGAAACCAACATTCGCGTTGAATGCTGGTTCCTATTACGGAGAGGGTGGGATTCGAACCCACGGTACGCGTTAACGCACACGGCATTTCCAGTGCCGCCCGATCGGCCGCTCCGGCACCTCTCCCTCGTCGCCAGCTTGCGCCAACGTTGAGTGACAGGGGATTGTACGCACATCGTCTAGTAGCTGCAAGGGTTTGTGCCCCAAATGGTCCTGACAATCTGCTTGTCAGAGCTTGGCGTTGGGTTTACACTTAATAAGTGATTGTGCGGCATTAGTTACCGATCTGGCCCTTCGCCTTCGGAATGATGCACAAAAGGTTCAACCGCCAGCGTCCTATCGCCAGAGCTTGCGGTTAGCCTTCCGGTGGCAAGGGGAATAACGCCTGCGAAATGGATTGTCACGTGTCAGATAGAAAGAATATCTTCGAGACCACCGTAGAGCACTTCCTTTCGCCTGTCATGGAGTACATGCGAGATCCCAATGTTTCGGAGATCATGATTAATGCCCATGATGATATCTACGTCGAAAAACTGGGCAAACTCCTGCATACCGATGCGAAATTCACCGATGCTGATGCCCTGACGGCTGCGGTTAACAATGTTCTGCAGTATACGGGCAAGCGTCTTGATTCGCAGAGCCCGTTGATTGATTCGCGATTGCCGGATGGCAGCCGCGTTCATGTGGTCCTCGCGCCGCTGTCGCGGCGTGGAACCTGTATGACGATTCGCAAGTTCTCCAAGGTGATGTTTGATGCCGATCATCTGCTGAAAGTGGGAACATGGACCGCCCAGGCGAGGGAGTATCTGAAGTTGTGCGTGCTGGCGGAGAAGAATATCCTGGTGGCCGGCGGCACCTCAAGCGGTAAGACAAGCCTGCTTAATGTGTTAAGTGGATTTATCCCCGCCCACCAGCGGATCGTGACGATCGAGGATTCGTCCGAATTGGAATTGCAGCAGGACCATATAATAAGTCTGGAAGCTCGCCCTGCCGACAGGTGGGGCCGCGGGCATGTGACCATCGCCGACCTGTTTCGCTCGTCATTGCGGCTTCGTCCTGATCGCATAGTGATAGGTGAGGTGCGTGGCGGAGAGGCTCTTGACATGATCCAGGCGATGACGTCCGGACATGCGGGAAGTATGTCTACGCTGCATGCCAACACTGCATTGGATTCGCTTAACCGCTTGGAAACACTGGCGATGATGAATTCGATTGAGTTGCCTTTGCATGCGTTGAGGGCGCAGATAACCTCGGCTATGGATGTGATTGTGCTGGTAAGCAGGTTCAATGACGGTCGTCGGTGCCTCACGCAGATATCGGAAGTGGAGTCTCTTGGCGATGATGGGCATTACCGTGTGAGAGACATTTTCGCTCATGACCCGGCCTCCAGTCATACCGGTGGCGATAGCTTGGCTTGGACGGAGGCGAAATCATATTTTGCAGAAGAGCCTCGGATTCGTAGTCTTCGAGAAATAATGGACTTAACACAAAGTATATTTGTTGTCGATAACTGAAGCATGACATAGGCAGATAATTGATGCAAATTGCACGCAAGAAACTACCGGAGTTGTGCGTTGATCAGGATGGGCAGACCACGTTGGAGTGGGTTCTGCTGATGATCGCAGTGGGCATTCCGATGATATATGCCTTCAGGTTCCTTCTAGATTCGTTGGCGGAACTGTACAGGATGGTCACATTCATTGAGACACTACCGTTTCCGTAATGTTTAGGATGCGGAGCGGGCATAGACTTATAAAGGATTTAAAAATGAGAATGAAAGCTATCAGCAGGCTGAAACGAGAACTCCTAGCGTTGCATCGTGACGAGAAGGGTGCGGATATGATAGAGTATGTCCTTATCATAGCGGCAGTTGCGTTGCCGGTTCTGGGGATTATTGTCTGGTTTTGGCAGGATATCCAGGAGTGGTTCAAGGGCGGCTATGAAGATCTTAAGAGCGACGTTGACGGTGCCGATCCCAGTGATTGATTGGGCTCAATAGTCGTTGGCAACGGGCGATTGACGTATGGGGCCCGGTTGGCTTGGAGTGCTTGGCAATTGCTCTTAGAATAAGTAGTTACGTGGCTCAAGAGGATGGCAAGGACCAATAATGTGGGTATTGATTCAACAGAAGTGGCCCTTCGGCGTTCTTGCCGTTGTGCTGGTGATTGCGGCGATTAGCGATGTTCGTACCGGCAAGATCCGCAATAGCGTTACGTATCCTGCTATAATAATTGGAGTTATCGTTCATTGCATCGGCGGTGCGTTCTTCCCCGGGAAGATGGGCACTGATTTGCATGGACAGCAGATAGGCTTGGCTGGTTCGCTGATTGGTTTCGCGGCCGGTTTTGTGCCCATGTTTATCGCATGGCGCTCAGGGGGCATTGGTGGAGGAGACGCCAAGCTCATGGGAGCGATAGGTGCTCTTGCGGGTCTGCATTTTGCTTTGGCTACTATGTTCTATGGATTCATCGTCGCCGGGGTGATGGCGATTATAGTGATGCTTCGCCGACGGATTATGAAAAGGACCCTGGGAAGGGTGTGGCGTTTTCTGCTTGTACTGCTGATGACTCCGTCTCGCCCGGGCGACCCTGCCGACGAGGACAGCCCCAAGATTGCTTTCGGACTGGCGCTGTGTATTGGGGCCGCGATTGAGTTGGTGGATGTTTGCTTCGGCGGGCCAATGGCTAAGGGGATGTTTGGATGATCAGGGAGCTGCCTGCTGATTTGCGGTGATAGTTGCCTGGGCGATGTAAAGATGGGAAATTTAGTGCATACGGAGCAGGAGTTTCGGGCGAAGGCATTATGGAATACCCTTGCTGATGACAGAATACTGCGGACAGACAGGTGTTGAGGTGAGGCCAGCGAGGCGGCACTATCGCTTTGCGTTGGTGTCGGTTGCGTGTCTACTTATAGCCATATTCGTGCCATCCAGGTGCTTGAGTATGGCTTTTGAGGGGCATTGGTTTGTGCGGGCGGTGGCAAATGGCGTTTTCGTGAAATACTCAGCCGTTGCGTTATTCAGCGGAATTTCGATGGCTGTGTGCGGCGTGATTCTCTGGGATGCAGGGCGGCCTCAGCGCGGCCGGGCGAGCGGCGAGCAGGGCGGGGCGATGATCGAATTTGCCCTTGTAATGCCGATTGCCCTGATGCTTTGTCTGATTTTGGCCCAGGCATCGCTGCTGATGGTTGGGCATCTTTGCGTGAACTACGCGGCCTACTGTTCGGCGAGATCGGCGATAGTGATGATTCCTGACAGTTCCACCGACGAGGATGCGAACTATTTGCAGTGGAGGCATTCGAGTTATGATCGCGGCAAGGCATCGCGGATTGGCAAGGCGGCGATTTGGGCGGTCCTTCCGATATCGTGTTCTGCCAGGGCCCAGGCGGCTGCGACGAATTCGAGCCTGGATATAGGTCTGGAGGACTTGTTTGAAGAGTTCGGCGCTGTGCCGCCAACGTGGATTAGTACTCACCTATTGCGAAAGCTGGCATATGCCCGGGCGAACACATCGGTTGTGGTAGACGCCCCGTCTGGTGGTGAGTTCTACGAATCGAATGAGGATATCAGGGTGGTGGTTTCGCACAGGTTTTACCTGGCGATACCGTATGCGGGGGCGTTGCTTGCCCGTGCGGATGAAGACGGTGTGGAATTGAATATTGGTTCCGGCGAGTATGGCATAGAGATGCGTGCGGAATGCACGCTGACCAATGAAGGCGTGCAGGATTATATTGAAATGGAACAGTTCGCCACGGGATCGTGAGTGGACTGTCGATAGTAGAAGTTAAACCAAGCGGAGAAGTGTTAGATGGTGGATGAGTCTGCTAACGGATCGGGTAAGGCTGATGGCGTTGGGATGAAACCCGGCGACAAGATCGGTAAGTACGAGGTAGTTGCCAGGGTCGCGATTGGCGGCCAGGCTATCATCTACAAGTGCTACGATAATGATCTTGACCGCGAGGTAGCCATCAAGCAGTTGTCTACGCACCTTGCCGAAGATGCCAGGTTCATGGATCGTTTCCGGAAGGAAGCTCAGATCCTGGCGCAACTCGGCGCGGATCAGCCCGAAATTGTCACCGTGCATGATCTGCTGGAAGATGAGCGTGGGTTGTTTATTGTTATGGAATTTGTGCGTGGTAACAGCGTGGAGGCTACTCTTGGCAATAACCCCGGGCCGGTGGAGGTCAGGGCGACGCTACAGATTCTCTGGCGTCTCTGCGGGGCTTTGCATGCAGTGCACAATGCCGGAATTGTGCACCGTGATATCAAACCAAGCAACATAATCATTGGCGAGGGACTTCGCACCACGATTACCGATTTCGGCGTAGCTGCGGGCATGTCGGGGCAGACTTCCATGCGATTTGGGACCACCAAATACATGGCCCCGGAGTTGTTCAGCCTGGAAAGCGGCGAAGCCGTCGACGGTCGGGCCGATATCTACTCGCTTGGAATGGTGATGTACGAGATGCTGTTGGGGCGGGCGAAGTTCAATGAAGTGTTTGCAGATGTCGTTCGTGACAAGCAGACCGAGTCACTGCGCTGGATGAAATGGCACAGCAACACGTCTGTTGCGGCCCCGATGTTGCACAAGCTTAATCCCAATGTGCCTCTTTCGCTGTCGAGCGTTGTGGCTACGATGATGGCCAAGAATCCGAATGAGCGTATCAAATCGGTCGAGCAGTTGGGCAAGATCGTGAAGAAATCGTTCGGTTCGGTTGCCAGGCAGGGTCATGGCGACGAGAGCGGAAAGTTCGCCGAGCCGACTCCTGTCACGCCGGCAACGTCGGCGCCCAGGCCCGGGGGCAATCTTTCGCAGCGGCCGGAGGAGCTGAGCGGGGAGATGGTGTTCTCTGAAGAAGCTCCGACGATGGCGATACCCAAGAAGCAGATGAGCCGGCGGACCAAGATTACGATTCTTGCCTCTGTGATGGGTGTCCTGCTGGTAGCTCTGATTGCCGTTGGGGTGATGCACTGGCAGTATAATGTTGGACGAGAAAGGGCGGCGACTCGCAACTTCAAGGCTGCGCTGGATACATATGCCAAGGGTGATTCCTATTTGCAGGCAAAAGATATGTTCCAGCGTGTGAAGGATAGATTCCCACATGTTCCCCATATGGATCGCACATCAGTGTTCATTCATTTGTGTGCGGCCTATGCTGCGGTTGACATAGGTCGTTGGGATCTCGCGAATGCTGAAGAGAAGAACGCAATCAAAAGCCTGAAATTGCTGGAGAGCAAGTACGACAGTAAAGAGTTCAAGCAGTGGGAGCGTCGCAGAGATAATGACATCGAGAAACTGTCATATTTTATCCAGGCAGTGCAGGACTATGACGATGCGATCTGGCGTGCCCAACAGAATATGAAAGACGGAAATCCCGCCGAAGCTATGGCGATTGTAATAGATATCGAAGGTGTCGAAAAACTCGGCGAATCGCGAAGGAAGGAATTCGTCGCCTTCAGGACAAAGATAGAGCGAACTGTCATTACCGATAAGGCCGAGGCATTAATCGAGTCCGCCAGCCTGATGGCCGCCAGGCAACCCGCCGAGGCCCGAGTAAAATGTCTTGCCGCCCAACGCGCACTGGATGGTAAGGAAGGTAAAGTGCTTGACCCGAAGGTCCGTGTGGGTTTGCGGGACCGTGTTGACAAAGTGCTGGCCAATATCGAAACCAGCGTGAGTATCGAGCAGGTGAAGCAGTCGGTGGAGAACGCCAGAAAGAGTGGCGATTCCGAAGGATTGCTGAGTGCACTTCAGGCCGCTGTCGACTTCAAACCCATGCCTGCAAGCTTAAGAAGGAAGTACGCAGCCGAGGTGGTAAACCTGGAGGAGAAGAACGCATTTGCCAAGATTACCGGCTTTGTGTCGCAGGGCCAAAGGACTACTGCCATCAGGCGTCTGGGCGAGTTCTGCAAGAAGTACCCCAAGAATACCAGGGCTGCTACGCTTCTGGGAGCATTGAAGGAACAACGCCGGTTCAACGATCTGAAGGCAGAGGGCATGCATTTACGAGAGCAACGCAAGTGGTCGAAGGCGGCGGCATTGCTCGGACAGGCTGCCAGGCTTTCCCGTGATGCAGAGGTTGACACGGCACTTCGTGAGTGCACATACCGATTGGAAATGGCGAAACTGCATGCCTTCATTCGGGAAGAGAAATTCATTGAAGCTGAAGCTGCCGCAGAACGTGCCCGTGACATCTGGCCTGACAGGTGGTCGGTGGAAATCGAACGCATCGTGCTGGATATGCGTGCGAAGAAGCGTGTGTCCGAGATGCTCGCCAAAGCTGCCAAGTCGATATCCGATGGGAAGTATACCGAAGCTCAGCGTGATTTGAAACCGCTCCAGGGCAGCAATCCCAAGGCGGACCGGATGATCAACAGGGCGATCTACCTCAAGAACCTGGAAAAGGGCGACGAGGCGATGAAGGCAAAGGAACCCAATTACAAGGCAGCTCTGTCCTTGTTCAAGATTGCCAAGCAGTATGCCAAGAGTTCCGAAGAGATCAAGGAAATCACGGCCAAGATAGATTACGCACAGAATATCCTGGATGCTGCCAAGTAGATATACCGGAGCATGACTTAGATGCGGGTAGTGTACGAGAATTCTTTCTGGCAGGAAAGAATTCTCGTACACAGAGCAGGTGAGTCCCGATGTGCACCTGCCTGCCGGCAGGCAGGTCGGGATCTTCGACGCCGGAGGTGAACAGGTGAAACAACAGAGCCAAACGACCGCCTGCTGGACAGATCTTGAATAGGCTCGCTCACCTGCGGTCTCCTGATCACCTGTTCTACTTTCAATACCGACGCAACAACAGATGATCTACCACCTTAACGACCGACAGAAAGATTTATCGTACACATGCGGGTATTACCTCCCAAGAGCGTTGCACACATCCCACAAGCGGCCCGCGTCGCATCTCTTCGCTGCGCAAATCGCGGTAGACGTGGGCAGGTTCTTCTCATTGCGCTGGTTTCGCTGACGTTGCTGGTTGGGATCGTGTTCTACGTGCTGAATGTGGGCGACCAGGTGAACAGGCGGCTGGACCTACAGAATAGTGCCGACGCGGTGGCCGCTGGCGGGGCGGGGTGGATGGCGAGATCGATGAACGTGATCGCCATGAACAATGTGGGCCAGGCCAGGATGATATCGCTGGTGCCCGTATTTGACGCGCTTCCGCTTGCAAGCGAAATGTGCCACAAAGAGGCGGTCGCACTGGCCGGCGGGCTCGATGATCGTCTGGATCGCGTGAATGTTCCCGGCTTCGTCAAAGAAGGTATCGAATTGCTCCATAAACGCCTGGAGGGGCAGGCGTGGATTCTGGAAAGAATGACCGACACCTTCACCGATGAGTTTGTCCGAGATTACACGTGGTGGGCGGATGAAAATAACGCTGATGGCGTCAGGCCGAGCGGCTTGCTGTGGCGGGCAGCGGTGGCCATGCGGGATATCAATACCGCGACACTGGAATCGTGCGATTCTCTTTCGCAGTTGAGGGCAGAGGAGCTGGCCCGTGCCAATGGAGTGCAAAAGGCACTATTGCTCCCGATGTCGCCCAAAGAGGGAGACTATGCGATACCCGCGAAATTCGGAGACTTTCTGGATTTTGGTCCGCTACTTCGCAATTCGGTTGGGATCGTCGAAGAACGGTCTCGTGAATATGTGGCACCTGACATCGTACGCAATAGTCCCCCTCCCCCGAATCCTCATCCCTATCGCGGTGGCGGCATTCCAGACTACGCTGACTATTACAGGCTCGGGCCCTTTGCGAGGCTCTACAAATGGCGTGAACCTGCGCCGGGCTCGTGGAATGTGAATGACCCGGGAGTGGTAGTATCTGGTGTCATCAGCGGCCCGGGCGGGACGTTATCGGGCGGGGAGTCGGCAATACAGGTCAGCGGTAATACGTATACTCAACGTGACACCGGTTACAGAACGAAGGGTCCATACTGGCGTTTGGTTTTGCGTATACTCCTTTGGGCTAACGACCATAGAACGGTTGAAAATGGTGTACTCATGATAACGCCGGAAAACCGCGGCGCCTTGGCTTATACGAGTTTCTATGAGCGGTTCAAGCGAATTGCAGATATCAAGTTGAACTACATCTTCACCCCGCCTTTGCCTGGCGGCGGCGTAAGTAGGACCAAGGGCGAAGTCCACTATCCTGAATGGATCATTGACTATGGTGATGCCAAAACCCGCGCCAGCACCTCGCCTGACGATGTTAAGCACACAAGATATTACATCATAGAAATTGCGTCGCGATATCCCGAATCGAATAGGGAACTATGGTCTGCTGATGGTGTAAGCCATAACAATGCCACTTATCCCATGGTGCTGACCTTCAACCGCTGGGCGGATGGCAATTCATGGGGCTATTCGAATCTTGGCAAAGCTGTCTGGAAGCAGGTTCGCCAATATCGCACCTCGGAGTATCTGCAACTGGGTTTGCAGCCTGCGGTGGACGCCAATGGGCACACCGTAATGTACACGATCTATGTGACATCATGGTACATCTTCGCGGGCATCGACGTGGGTAAGGATGTGGAAGTGAAGGACCCCGCCAACTGGGACAGCGATGAACTGGCGAATCTTCCGGCTCCGATTATGCTCGATACCAGCTATGGTGACTACAACTTCGCTGCCCCCAGCCCGAACAATCGATATCGCAAAGACTGGTTCAGCCGCCTTTCGGTGGTAACGGATCACAACAAGGCAGCCTTCTGGTCACAGAAGTTCCACGCCACTGAACTCGGCAGCGGCGAGAATCTGGCGACGGTTCCGATGGTGTCTTTGGCGCAGGCGAAGATATTCAATAACAAGTCGTGGGACCTGTGGACGCAGGATTGGCAGGTTCAGCTAATGCCAGTGGACAGCAATTGGGACTCGTGGATTGGCAGGATGGAAGACGATATGGACATTGCCACAGACTACGGTATGAGTGTCGATGAGAGATTTCTTGTGGACATGACCGATTACATGAGGGCACTTAGCGGTGATCTCACGGAAGAATTCGTGAACCATTAAGCGGCTGGGAAGATAATGAAATCACGCTTGCCTACATATTGCTCTGGATTGCGACGCAGACGCGGGACTGCGATGATAGAGTTCCTCATGGTTATCCCGCTGCTGGCGGCGGTGCTGGGGCTGACGTTCTTCTTCGGTTCGGCGATGGCGAATCAGCAGCGACTCAAGATTGCGACGAGGTACCAGTGCTGGTCTGAGTTGCGAAAAAACAATTCTGCAAGCGTATCTGATCTGAACAGGTTTCACCTTGACGACAGGGCGGATGAGTCTTCGTTCGATAGCGACTGGGGCGGCGGACCGACCGAAGCCTTTCATGAGCTGGTGTCAGCGGTGGCCGGTGAGGCTACCATCGACGAGGCCGCAACAGTTATGCAGGCAGAAGTGATTTACCTTTTTCCACACGGGATTCGCTATAAGGCCCAGGCCGACTTCCCCAGCACGATGGGCATACGCAGATGGCTGGACGAGACCATGCAGTGTGAGTATGTGTGCGATGGGGTCGAGTGGCGTCGCGGGGATGCATCATATGAGGTGCCGATTTTTGACGTGTTCCTCGGCGAGTTGGACGAGCAGATCAGTACTCTTAACGATGTTTTATATGACATTGGGTCGGACGATGATTATTCCGTGGAGCGTGAGGTCAATAGACACATGGAGAGTATCATCACTATATTGACAGGTTCTTATCTGGAGCGATGGTAGGCTGACAACTCAGACACATAGCGAAAGTGCACCAGACCGCAAGGCAAAGAACCCGATGCGCCGGGCGGCGTTTTGGGTGGTTTACTGTGTTGTGCTGGCAGCTTCGCTTGTGTTCGCAGCCACCCAGGTGAGCAAGTACCTGGCCATCCATCGCAACGATCCGACGAACAGGGAAGAATTTGACGGGCAGTCTCTGCTGAGATCCACGTCGCAGCCGGCAATGCCCACAACCGCCACCAAGGATACGCCGACGTCTTTGCTTCGCTTTGCTACCGATGGCGTGGGAGAAGTGTTGTCAGTGGTGGCCGCTGAGAAGTTGGCACCCCTTCCGGCCAGTGGTGTTTTCGTTAGCGGATTCAGGCGAAAAACCGCCGATAGTACGGATGTAATAGTCACCTGTCGCCTTGTCGGCAAGCCGGAAGATGCCGTGGTTCACTACAAATCCGTATTTGGTGCCAAGGGTCTCAAGTTGCTGAGCGATTCCGGTTCGCGCGGCCGAGGCAGTGCAAAAGAAGCATCTCGCAGGACGTTGATTTTCGTGGTGAAGGGTCGAAGCGTGACAGTCTCCTTGCGAAACGAACGAAAAGATAGCAATATAGTCAGAATAGTAGTGAAGATTACAGATATTCGCCCGGCCAGTCGCCGTTGATAATGGAATCGTCCGGACGTCAGAAGGGAAGCTGCAATGGCAGATCAAACTAGCGGATCACGTAACTGGCAGTTGCTATTGTTGGCGTGCGGGTTGGGTATTGTGGTCATGGTTATCTATAACCTGCACATTGCGCAGATCAAGAAGGCGTCCCAGGGCAGAGAGGTGACGGTCTATGTGTATGCCAACGATCTCGATCCCGGTGACAGGATCGGCGGAAAGAGCCTGGCGAAGAAGAGAATTCCCTACGAATACGTTGAGCGCCTTGGCAATCTTGCCACGGAGAAGGATGTAGACAGCTTCGCAGCCAATACGGTTAAGGAGCGGGTGGTAAAGGGATGGTTCGCTCGCTGGGAGCATGTTTCGGAGTCTGCCTCTGGCGGGCTTGGGTTGAAGTTTCCTCCCGGACACGTGGCGGTGGTTGTGCCGCTGAACGGGCGAATTCAGCCGGGCAAGGTTCTGCGTATTGGCGGATGGGTGAATTTGATCGGCAGATTTTCACCCGATGGTCGGGTATCGAAGATGTATCGGATCATTGAAGGGCTTCGCGTGGCGGGGATCGGCGGAGAAGACGGCAGGTTGGTAAGTAACAGGGGCAGTAGGGGCGCAAAGACAAGAATCCGTTCGTACAGCTCAATATGCGTGTTCATGCCCAAGGCTGTCTCGCTGCAGTGGGGTAATCTTAAAACTCATCTCCAACGCGGGCAGGCAGAGATAGAGGTAGTTAGCGCCAGTGAGGTTAGCGGCAATGCGTCGCGGATAAACCCGAAGCTTGCGGGCTTGGCATCGCAGGCAGGCACGCGAAGCGGCAGCACTGAATAATGAGCTTGGCCGAGCAATCTGGATGGTTGTGCCTGACTGACGTGCAGTGTTGGCGACAGGTTGCAGGCGAGATGCGTATGATTCGTTGACTGGGAGTTACAGTGGAAATCTGGGTATACAATCAACTGGCTGATCAACGCGAAGTGGTCAAGGTCGAATCCGATGATATTTCGATTGGACGCGACGAGAACAACGACGTGTGCCTCCGTAGCCCGTTTGTATCGAGATGCCACGCGAGAATAGTGTTGGATGCCGGCAGCTACTACATAGAAGCTAGCGGGCTGAACGCAGTTGTGGTAGCCAAGAAGGAACTCACCACCGGGCAGCGTCGCAAGATTGAGTATGGCGACGAGATCGGAATCGGCGAGTATTCCATCTATATGATGGAACCTTCGATACGTCGCCTCGAAGAGAAGAAATCCATACGCACGCCTCGCAAACGCGTGTTGGAGCTTGAACGCCGGATTCACGCCGATCTTCTCGAACGCCTGAATTTGCGTGTCACCGCCAGGGCCGGCGGTGCCGATGAGCAGCATGTGGCGTTGGTGCGTCATAATCTCATGGGCATTATTGAATCATGCCAGGATAGCGTTGACGATGAAATGTCCGATCATCTTGTCCGTGAGTTCCTCTGGCGGCAGGTGGTGTCTGACCTGGCCAGGCGATGCACCGGAAAGCTGATGTACGGGTATGGGTTCGAAGAATCCGACCTCCTGATGCCGCGTCACGAGGAAGTGATCGCACGCATTGTCAGTAATACCATATCAGATTCGCCGCTGGGGCTTCGCCCCCATTCCTTCAAGAGCGATGTTGCCACTCTGGAGGCCGACTGGGACCGCCACCAGCAAAGCATTCTCCCGCAACTTTCGCCTGATCTGCGAGACTACATAGTGCGCATGACGATTTCGAAGGATGTCGAGGATGTAGTTCTCGGGTATGGCCCGCTCCAGGACCTGCTCGAAATGCCCAACGTTAACGAGATAATGGTTGTCGGCAAGGATCGCATATATATCGAGAAGGACGGCTCGCTGCAGGATACTGGCAGGAGTTTCTTCTCTGACGATATCGTCCAGAGCATAATCGAGCGGATTATCACACCTGTCGGCCGGCGGATTGACAGGTCCAGCCCACTGGTAGATGCCCGCCTTCCCGATGGTTCACGTGTGAATGCGGTTATCAACCCGCTGAGTTTGTCTGGACCGACGCTGACGATCAGGAAGTTCGCCAGGATTCCGTTTACCATTGACGATCTGATCGAGCGAGGCACGATCACTACGCAGACGGCGGCGTTCCTGCGGGCTTGCGTCATGGGGCGTAAGAACATGATTATCTCCGGCGGAACCGGCAGCGGCAAGACAACCACACTGAACGTGCTTAGCACTTTTATATCAAGTGACGAGCGGATCGTTACCATCGAAGATTCCGCGGAACTTCAGCTTCCCCAGGAGCATCTTGTGCGTCTGGAGACCAGGCCGGCGAATGTTGAAGGCAAGGGTGCTTACACCATTCGCGATCTCGTACGCAACGCACTGCGAATGCGGCCGGACCGGCTGATCGTTGGTGAGTGCAGGGGCCCAGAGGCTCTGGACATGCTCCAGGCGATGAATACCGGTCACGATGGTTCGCTGACGACGATCCACGCCAACACGCCGCAAGACACGATTATGCGAGTGGAAACGATGGTACTGACCGCTATCGAGATGCCTGTGCGGGCGATTCGCGAACAGGTGGTGGCGGCGCTGGACGTTATAGTCCAGATATCCCGCATGGCAGATGGAAGTCGTCGCGTAACGCATGTCTCCGAGATCTGCGGAATAGACCCCGACACGGGGCGTGTGATTACCGAGGATATCTTTGTACTGCCCAACCCGCGCAGGCGTGGCGGCAATATTGCTGACGTGAAGATGCGGCATACGGGTTATATTCCAACGTTTGCCGAAGACCTGATCGAGCAGGGATTCCTGAGCATTGAGGTGTTCACTTGATCTGTCCCGTTCAAATTCTGGCGTCCGGCGGTCAGCAGGTTCTGGGCAGTGTTGTCATCTTTCTGGCAACGGCGGGTGCGGTGTTTATGGGCCTGGGGCCGCTTAAGCAGGTTATCATCAGCCGTGAGGCGTATTATGCGTCCACCCTGAAAGGTAGCCTGTTGATGGGCATTGAGCCTCGCACGGTAACTATCCTTACCGGAGTTGCGATGATCCTGCTGGGATTTCTGGGATATGTGATCACGTCCAGCCAGATTGGTATGCTTGTGGGAATTGCAGTTGGCGTTTTTGCACCGGCTGCGATGATACGGTATCTGCGTCGAAAGCGTCTTAAGCATCTTGACAGTCAGCTAGTGATGGGCATCCAGACGCTGGCGTCCGGTGTGCAGGCGGGGCTGAATCTGGTGCAGTCTATGGAGTTGATAGTCCGAGATGGTCCTGCTCCGATCCGTGACGAATTCGCACATCTTTTGCGAGAATACGAATATGGACTGGGCCTCGAACAAGCAATGAACAATGCGTCTGTGCGGATAGGCTCAGGAGATTACAAGCTGCTGTTCGCCGCTTTGCTTACTCACCGTCAGCGGGGCGGGCAGTTGGCCGATACGCTCAGCCGCATAGCCGACTCCATTCGTGAAATTCAGCGTCTGGAAAGCAGGGTGGAGACTCTGACCGCACAGGGCAGGGCGACCGCCCGTGCGATGGGTGCTATGCCGATGGTGGTTCTGGCGATACTTTATTTTCTGGTGGACCCCAAGGGTGTGAATGATTTGTTCTCGGAGACTTCCGGCAGAATACTGCTGGCGATCATGTTCACGTTGAACGCGATCGGGTTCCTGTGGATTCGCAAGATTATGGATATTGATATCTGATGCTCGATCTGATGGCTACAACTTGTTTGGCAGTGCAGGAGCATCCCTTGTGGTTGGTGTGGGATATTGTCCTGTCGGTCATGCTTTTTGCCACCACTGTGATGGTGGTATTGACGTTGTTTCGCAAGCCCGGCGAAATCCAGATATCTCATCAGAGGCAGGCCGCGATTGCTACCGGGCACTCGGATCGTGCTACTATTTTCGAGTCTGCCGTCCTGGGGCCGATATTATGGTGTTTGCTGGCAGCGGCGCATTCGCTCTCCGCTCCTCGCGTCAAGCAATGGATGCGGCAGACTCTGGTCAGTGCGGGCAATCCCAAATACTACACAGCCGAAGAGTACATCGCGATGGGTCTGTTCTATGGTCTTGTTGTCGGCGTGATTCTTGACGTGTTCCATCTTATGACTACCGGCGAATTCAGCCTGGTGCTTACGGTGTTCGGTTTTGCGTGCGGTATGGGAATAGTGATCTGCCAGTTGTGGCTTGATGCCCGTAAGCGAGTTCGCGAGATTTCCAAGCGGGTTCCCTATGCTCTGGACCTGATCTCGCTGGCGATGGGCTCGGGTGCGACGTTTGTCGAAGCCGTAGAGGCAGTGGTGCACGATGCCAGCGACGAGGAAGACCCGTTCAATACGGAACTGAAGACACTGCTGGCTGAAATGGAACTTGGAAGCACGCGTCAAGAAGCCTTGCAGAATCTGGCTGAACGCGTTCGGCTGGATATGATCCGTACTATTGTTGCCAGCGTGATCCAGTCTGAGCAACTTGGTACTCCGCTCACAGAAGTGCTTCATTCACAGGCCAATCTTCTGCGTTTGCAGCGATCAGTGAAGGCAGAAAATGCCGCAGCGGTTGCATCCGTAAGGATACTTGTGCCCGGTCTGCTGATTCTTATCAGTGTGATAGTAGCGGTGTTCGGGCCCGCGATAATGGCTTTCGTGAGCCGCGGAGGATTGTTTTGATGGATAAATCAAGGGCTGAACTGATATTCACCACAGGCCCGCAGGCCGGCCAGCGCGAGAAACTTATCGGCGATATGATCGTTTTCGGACGATCACCTGAGTGTGATATTCAGCTTACCGAGGGATATGTGTCCAGGCGCCAGTTTGAGTTGGTCCTCGGTGGGGAGGGATGGGTGTTCGAGAGCCTCTCTTCCAGTCCCTGTCAGATAAACGGAATCAAAACCAAATCCCGCAAGAGAGTTATTCTCGACACAGGCGATGTGATATCGGTGGCGGTTGATACTGAAATGCTTTTTGTGGCAGCAGGTGACGATCCGGATAAAGCCCTGGCCGCCTACAGGCGCGGAGAGATCGAGACTCGCCTTCCTCCCGTTATTGACGCGTCGAGCGAAACTGATATTCTTCTTGCCCAACCGGACGAGGAAGACAGAAGTCAATCCGCGTCTGGAAGCGCATCCGTGGCCGAAGATGCCAAGCTGAGCGTCACTCAGGAAGATATTGAACTCAAAAAGGCCAAGATTCGGAAGTATCTAACGATATTCTGCATATACGTTGCTGTGGTGATATTGGTGGGTATAGGTCTGTCGCTCTTTACGCCTTCCCGGCAAAATAGACGTAATGCCCATATTCCAAAAGTGTTACGGAGAGATGATGTTCGGCGGGCCATTGGCGAGGAGTTTGAGGTCGGCGGTAATGTTCTGAAGATGGATGCCTCGCTGGCAAGGGCGAGTCGATTGTGGCTGGAGCGGGATTCGTCGCTGGGGAACCTTGCCTTGGCGGTGGAGGCGTACAAGGAAGCGAAATCACAGAGCAGGCAGGGCAGCCTCATGTCTGCTGATAAGGGTATTTATCGCGAGGGGAAGCAGTTGCTGACTGATCGTATCTGGAAACGCTATGACGAATCGCAAACATTGATCCGGAAAGGCAAGCTCCAGCAGGCGGCCCGTTCGTTGCGGGAACTTCTGGATATGCTGCCTCTGGATGCAACTTGTGTGGGTGGGATTCGCAAGAATGTTATAGAGTATGAGTCCTATGTGCGGCGATTGTTGAAGTCCAGGCGAAGATGAGTTTTTCCGACTGGCAAGAGTCGCAAAAATAAGCATGTGCGGCGTTTTGGTTGCCTTTTGGCCGTTATTTTGCTATCGTTCCCCCTTTTGATAATCCATCGGGTTGGCAGGTTAATAATTGCCGCCGAGCCATAAGCGGAGATACCGAAGTGAGTCAAGAACTGGCATACGCACTTATTACGCCATACAGCCTCTACAAAAGTCGCACCGGCGGTATTGTAGGACGCCTTTTGGCACATCCTTCCCTGGAACTCGTAGCCGTTCGCATGTGCGTCTTCTCTGACGCATTCATAGACGCCTACCAGCAGATTATCTGTCCCAAAGGAACCGATCTTGCCGTCGAAAAGGCGTGGCATGACTATGTTGACGAGTCGCTTCGCAAGGATAACCCGTGGGGTTCGCTTCCCAGGTGTATGCTCTTGCTGCTCAAGGGTGAAAATGCCGTCAGGCGACTGAAAGAAGAGGTTATCGGTTCATTCACCGAACACCCGGTCGGCGACACCATCCGAGGTACGTTTGGTGATTTTATTCGTGACCGCGAGGGTGCTATCAGGCATTTTGAGCCGGCAGTCATTACCTGTGCGAATCCGGACGACAATGATGCGCACCTGAAGCTGCTTCGCGATTATGCCCTCGCTGATGGTGGATTGCTGGAAGGCATGATCGAATATGATGAGGGCAATGTCGAGTGTCCCATAGTGCTGCTGAAGCCTGATAACTTCTACCGCCCAAGCCGCAGGCCTGGAAATATCATTGATACCTTCAGCCATACCGGCCTGCGCATTGTCGGCGCCAAGCTGGTGAATATGACCGTTGCGCAAGGCGAAGAGTTCTATGGCCCGCTGGAAGTCATTTTTAAGAAGAGACTCAAGTTCCTCGTAGCCAAGACTGTGAAGAATGCCCTGGACGGGGAGTTCGAATTCGGCTTTTACGATGCCGATGCCGACGTGCTTGCCGAACACCTTGCAGAACGCAACGCCAAATGCGAGTTCCACAAGGTTGTGCAGTATATGACCGGATTCACCCCCGACGAAGTCGAAGAATCCGCCAAGAGCACATCCAGCGGCGCCAAGTGCCTGGCACTTCTTTACGAGGGTCCCAACGCCATCGAGAAGATTCGTACGATACTCGGTTCAACAGACCCCAGCAAAGCTGAACCCGGTACGGTTCGCAGCGACTTCGGTAATGATATTATGCGTAATGGCGCACACGCGAGCGATTCGCCCCAAAGCGCTACCCGCGAACGCAAGATCATTGGGATGGCAGATCGTGAAATCGAAACGTGCGATATTATGCAGGCGATTGACGCCTATCTGAGCTCGGACCGCTAGTTCTTTGTTCCGGCGAAACTGACGGGTGTTAAGTCTTCATAAGTTCTTGCCTGCCAGTTACCACTGGCAGGTTGCCATCTATCATTATTCGTGGAACAGAGCACTAGTCTTCCAAGTTGTTCACGCAAGTACGTCCCGATCCTGATCCCCAGATGGAGTGGTAGCGGAATATGTCAGTAATAATACACACCTTGGCATTGGGCCCCATGCTTACCAACTGTGTGATTGTCGCCGAGGGCGATGATTGCTGGGTTGTTGATCCGGGCATGGACGCGGGGCCGTTAATTGACTGGTTGAAAGAAAACGGGCTTACGCCGTCGCGAATATTGCTCACTCACGGACATGGCGACCACATCGGTGGCGTTGATTTGGTCAAAGAGACCTTTGGCGATGCGAAGATATGCTGCCCTGGCAGCGATGTGGCGATGTTGGCGGATTCAGCCCTGAATCTGTCGGGCCCGTTCGGCCTCCCTGTTACTTCCGGCGGACCTGACGAGACAATTGAAGCAGGCCAGATGTTGTCGCTGGGACAGACCAGGTGGCAGGTGATTGACGTATCGGGACACACTGCCGGCGGCGTGGCGTTCTACTGCGAGTCCGAAAACATACTCCTTGCCGGCGACGCATTGTTTCGCAACAGCATAGGGCGTTGCGATCTGCCTGGCAGCGATGGTGATCTGCTGGTGGCAAATATCCGGAAGAACCTGCTGGCCCTGCCCGGAGAGACCCGCGTAATCTGCGGACACGGGCCTGACACAAGTATTTGTTTCGAAAGGGATACCAACCCATATCTGGGCTGATCCCTTCGCGATGTGAGCAGCGGGAGTAATCGGTTGTGTACGCCAAATCTTTCTGTCGGTCGTTAAGGTGGTAGATCATCTGTTGTAGCGTCGGCATTGAAAGTAGAACAGGTGATCAGGAGACCGCAGGTGAGCGAGCCTA
>CBDUQP010000061.1:0-18771 GCA_965369385.1 uncultured Phycisphaerales bacterium | reverse complement strand
GTGCTTGCAAACACGTAGGGAAACTGTATTATCAGGTCCGCGAATAGCTCATGCGCCCGTAGCTCAATTGGATAGAGCATCGGTCTTCGGAACCGAAGGTTAGAGGTTCGAGTCCTCTCGGGCGTGTTTGTAACAGGCCGCATTATGCTTGGTTACAGGTATCCGATAGCTTTCTCCGGCAAGCATTTTGCGGGGGAAAGCTTCTTTTTTGAACTCAAGTATCACTTACTGGCCTCCCCCAAGTGTCGAGAAGTGCAGGTTTGAGGTTTATGTCGTGTTGACGATATGTCATAATGGTTCTTACGGTTCAGGGAATGAACATGAAAGTCCGAGAGATCATCAAGATAATCGAACGAGACGGGTGGTATCGAGTGAAGGCCAAGGGTGGACATCGGCAATACAAGCATGCCATTAAGTCCGGGCGTGTGACGATATCGGGCAATGACAATGCAGATATACCCACGGGTACATTGAGAAGTATAATGAGGCAGGCGGGCGTGTAGTTGACTGATCTATTATGCAAGAGGAAGTGTCGAAATGAGATATCTGGTAGTGATTGAGCAAGCGGATGATGGGACGTATGCGGCTTATGTGCCCGATATGCCGGGGTGCGTAGCTGCTGGCCAGGCGTCGTCGGCCGAAGCCAAGCGGGCTATTGGCGAAGCGATTGCTTTGCATATCGAAGGGATGCAGGAAGATGGTTTGCCCATCCCGGAACCTACCACTCAGGCAGATTATGTGGAATCCGTCGCCTGACAGCGAAGTCCGCTTCAAAACGAGTTGGGGGATGCGCACTCATCTGTTATGGTTTGAGGTCACTATTGGAGAATTGGTCGTTCGATCTCTGACATATCTCCGCTTCTAGCCCAGCAGTGTGTTCAGGAGGAAGATGGCGGCTGACTTGTCGGGGATTCGGCCTCGCACGGCGCTGTCTATGTCGCTCAGGGCGAAGGCAGGCACAGCCGCTCCCACACATGATGGACAGCCATCGGGGCATGAGCAATCGTTAATCACGTCGCGAACCGTCATTAGTATGTCGGCGATTCGGTCGAGACATCGCTTGGCGTATCCCATTCCGCCGGGGTACCGGTCGTACAGGAACAAGGCATCGGCGCCCAGGCAACTTGAGTCTACAACCGCGCCGATATCCTGCGAGTCGGACATGGTGAATAGCGATGCCACCTCCACCAGCACGTTGGCGATACCGATGAGCCCTTCGCTGGCGAGCATCTTCTTTTCCTGCATCTCACTGACAATCTCAGCCGGCGGTATGAACCACATTGCCACAGTCTCCAGTGTCTGAGGCGGCAGTTCAAGCTGTTCGAATCCCAGCGATTCCCGCGAGTGGAAGCGTATCTTCTTGAACATCGGGATGGACGTAGTCACAGTCACATCGCCGAATCCGAGCTTTGCTTCATGCAGCGAATCGGTCTGTTGCTCCTCATCAATCGCGATCTGCGACGTCTGGACCGATTGCGTGTAATAGTCCAACTCGGTTTTCTCGACGAATGCGATCTTTTGCTCCAGATCGAGCCGGGTGACGAAGTATGTCTCTGCCTGATGGAGGTAGACCGCGTGATCGTGCAGTTGCGAAAGTGCGCTGATCTCGTCCACCGTGCCGATAACGCGATCCTTGCCCGTGGTATCCTGAATGGTGTAGACCGGTCCTGCGATGTTGCGAAGGTTCACCTCGGCCGCGGGGTATTCGGTGCTGGACCAGTACCAGTGATTATCGATCCGCTTGACGGCGTGATCCTCTTCCAGCAGTTCCATTACCACTTCGCCGTACTGTCCGAAATCGTCGATTCTCTCTGCTGACAGCGGCAGTTCGTGGGCCGCGCAGCGAAGATGCCCGATGGCGATGTGCGGGTTGTCGGGGTCGACTATCGCCTGCTCTGGGTTCTGCGAGAACAGGTATTGCGAGTGCACCATCAGGTATTGATCGATAGGGGAGTTCTGTGCGATGAGGAAGACGACGGCTTCGTCCAGCCCACGTCCAGCGCGGCCTGCCTGTTGCCACATGCTGGATATCGTGCCCGGATAGCCCACCATGATGCATGCATCCAGCGATCCGATATCGATGCCGAGTTCAAGGGCGTTGGTGCTGGCTAGGCCGATGATCTCCTTGGCGGCGAGTTTCCGCTCTATCTCCCGCCGCTCTTCGGGCAGGTATCCTCCACGATACGCAGCTACGCTTTCGGCGAGCTTGCGTGATGCCGTCGCCCGCAGCATGTCGCGAGTGTTCTTGTAGATCAGCTCAGCCGAAAGCCTTGTGCGTGTAAAGGCAATCGTCTGGATGCCCTCTTTGACCAGTGATGTCATCAGGTTTACCGCTTCCCACATCGGGCTCTTGCGATCCCCGCCGGCTCGCCAGTCGTCTGCCTTGCCGCGTGCGGCCTGGTCGATGGGTGGCGGGTTCCACAGTACAAAACGCTTGGGCCCGCGTGGAGCGCCGTCATTGTTTATCTGCTCGATATCGCAGCCGCAAATTCGCTGGGCGTGCTCGCGTGGGTTGTCGATGGTGGCTGAGCAGCAGATGAATTGCGGCGTGGAACCATAGTGATTGCAGATACGCCTGAGTCGGCGAATGACGTTTGCCAGGTGCGAGCCGAATATGCCTCGGTACGCATGGAGTTCGTCGATGACCACATACTTCAGATGCGTGAAGAACTTGGCCCACCGCGCGTGCTGGGGCAGTATTCCCTGATGGAGCATGTCGGGGTTGGTCAGGATAACGTTTCCGCCGTTGCGGAGCTTGCGTCTGAGGCTTTGTGGTGTGTCGCCATCGTAGGTGCCTGCCAGGAAGTCCGCGCCCGATCCTTTCTGGAGCGGGCCTATCGAGCGGAGCTGGTCCTGGGCTAGCGCCTTGGTAGGGAACAACTGCAGTGCGGTGGCCAGGGGATTTGTGAGCAATGTTTTCACCACGGGAATATTATAGCACATCGTCTTTCCGCTGGCGGTGGCAGTGACGATGACCACGCTCTTGCCTGCGTGGATCGCGTTTATGGCGTATGCCTGGTGGCTGTAGAGGTCGGTGATGCCCATTTGCGACAAGGCGTTGGTTATCTCCGCAGGCAGGGGAGTATCCAGGTTGGCGAAACTGGCCGGTTGGGCTGACAGGTCCTGAATGTGAGCGAGCTGTCCCTTGTAGTAGGCTTCGGCGGCTACGCTTTGCACGAGTGTCTTACCGTCCATGATTCTTCCTGTGTTCTTCCCTGTGTGTCTACTGCTGATCTTCTTTGCCGGGTTTCTTTTTGCGTTTCATCGCACGGGCGGCGAGCGAATCGCCGAGCTTCCTGGGCGTCTGTGAGTCGGCCGACGAATCTGGCGTTTTCGGCGTGTGTGCATTCTGCTGCTGGTCGGCGGAGACCGATTCATCCTGCGTTTGTGGCATGCCACTGAAGTGCGTGGGCGGTTTTTGCTTGCCGTGCTTGTAATCTTTCATCTTCGATGACTTCGACGTAAGCGCGTCGAGCTGCCTCGACTCCAGCTTTTGTGCGAGGCGTTTTCGCATGCTCTTGTCGAACTGGCCTCTCCGCTGCCGCCTGGTCGTGACATCCGGGGTTTTCAGGTCTTCGGGCTGCTCGGATGCCCGATAGCCTTGCGGGGCGATCGGTTCGATGGGGTGGAAGACCTTGGGCTCTCGCATGCGTTCAAGCCGCCTGCGGAGGGCTTGCTGGAGTCGCAATTCAGCGGCGGCTGGCGATTCGCTAACCGAGCCGATATCCGCACAGCCAAGGTTGCTCGCATCGCCGATGAGCCCCTCCAGTATCATCAACGTGGACGCCTTCGAAGGCACCCATGCCTCGTGACGGTCCACGTACCAGTCCGCATATTGGCGAAGCGGTTTGCCTACGCAGCATGGACAGCCGTCTTCGCACTGGCAGTCTTTCACGTGCTGCAACACGTCGGGCACTATGCTGTGCAGGTTCTCGTATACCTTCTCGGTGAAGCCCAGTCCGTGCGGGTATCGCTCGTAGATGAATATTGATTGCCACGGTGAGTTCACGCTGCCGATTGAGTGCGAGAAATCCAGCGTATCGCACGTTATGTAAAGCGGTAGCAGCATTCGCGTGGCGTAGCCGACACCCGGCAGCCCGGAATGCTGTAAACCCGCCTTCAGCACATCGGCGAGCAGGTCTTCCGGCGGAACAAGCCACACCGCCATCGTCTCCAGCACGTCGGTTGGCAGGTTAACGGGGTGGGTGCTGATGGCCTGCAGTTCATAGAATCGGATCTTGTCATAGCCCCATGTGTTGAAGTAGGCGGTGACCTCTCCCCACATGGCTAGGCCCGTGCCGAACGGCTTGCTGCGGAGCGTGTTGTCCACGTGGTGAACGTCCGTTCCGCCGAGCGGGTCGGTGTAGTAGTCCACATCTTCGCGCTTGACGGTGGCGATATTGCTATCCAGATCGAGATTGAGCACCCGGTACGTGTCGCCGCGATGCATATAGATCGCGCCCTCATGCAGGATAGGCGGGGCGTCCAGGCGATTGATTTCGCCCAGGGCTTCGCCTGAGTCCGCATCATGGATAATCACGTTGGCGTCGGCGTAGTCGCGAAGTGATACCTCATGCTGCGGGGTTTCGTCGGCGGCGTGGTACCAGTTTCCGGAAATGTGATCGGTCTTGCGGTTCTCCTGGAGAATGTCGAGTACGAGATTGGCATGTAGGCCGAACTGGCCGGCGGACTCATCGCTAAGCGGCAGTTCGTGGGTGGCGCACCTGAGATGCCCGGTGATTACGAATGGGTTGTCGGCATCGATGACGGTCTGCTCGACGGGGCGTTCGAACAGGTATTCAGGGTGTGTCATCACGAACTGGTTTACCGTGGTATCCAGGCCGATGAGGATCACGAGTGAGTCTTCATGCCTCCTGCCCGCGCGGCCTGCCTGTTGAAGGAAGCTCGCCAGGGTTCCGGGATATCCGACTACGATGCACGCTTCGAGGTCGCCCACGTCTATGCCGAGCTCCAATGCACGCGTTGTGGATACGCCGAGCAGTTCGCCGTTGAAGAGCTGTCGTTCAATTTCGCGTCGCTCGTGCGGGCGGTATCCGCCGCGATAGGGGCTGATTTTGCCTCGCAGGTGGGGTGCGGTTTCGCCCAGGCGCTCGTCCACATATCTGTGGATCATCTCGGCCGACATTTTGGACTTGGAGAACGTGATGGTAGAGACGCCGCGGGTTATCAGGCGTGCCATCAGCTCGTGGGCTTCCACATTGGCGCTGCGGCGGCTTCGCCAGTTGGTGTTTCGCAGGCGTTGTGGGTTCCAGAGCACGTAGAACCGCTTGCCGGATGGACTGCCGTCGGAATCGACAAGTGCAAAATCGCGGCCGGTGAGGGTTTCGGCGAGCTGCTTTGGGTTTGCGATGGTGGCAGAGCAGGCAAACAGTTGCGGGTCGGATCGGTAATGGTCGCACAGGCGAAACGTTCGTCGCATCAGGTTGGCCATGTTTGCACCGAATATGCCCGAGTACGTGTGGAGTTCGTCCATCACGATGAATTGCAGTTTGCTGAGGAAGCTGGCCCACCTGCCGTGTTGGGGCATGACGGCAGCGTGAAGCATGTCGGGGTTCGTGAACAGCACGGATGCTTCATCTCTCAGCCGCCTGCGGAGGTTGGATGGCGTGTCGCCGTCGAAGACGCCTGCCATGACATCGGTCATGCCGGCAGCGGTCAGCATTTCGTTGAAGCTGCGGAACTGGTCCTGGCAGAGCGCCTTGGTGGGGAACATCAGGATGGCTTTTGCGTCAGGTTCGCGGGCGAGCAGTTCCAACAGTGGTAGCTGGTAGCAGAGGCTTTTCCCGGAGGCGGTGCCTGTGGCTACTACAACGTTTTTGCCAGCGGTTGCCAGATCGACTGCTTGTGCCTGGTGGGAGAACAGCTTGCTGATTCCCTTTGACTCAAGCATTTGCATAGACGACGCGGAGAGTTTTGTGGCTGGTTCGATGTAGACTGCCTTGCGTGGTTCAACTATGCGGACGTAGACGATCTGGTCCGCATAGGACGGGTCGTTGCGCAGTTCGTTAAGAAACTCCTGGACGTTCATTTGGTTTCATCCGCGGCGGGCAGGCGTATCATCAGTTCAGCGAGAGTTATTAGGTCCAGTTTGTTATGCTCGAGGGCGGGCACCATCTGCCATGCGTTTTCAGTGCGGACATAGTCATGATATGCCTGCGGTATTGCGCTTCCGGGGATGTCATCCACGCGGAATCTTTTGCAGATGTGCGTTTCCAGCGTTTGGAGGCGGCAGTTCGGCAGGCGGTCTCGCCACGCGCGCCGGCTGACGTGCAGGAGATCGAGGTGGGGCGGGTCGAATTCGAATTTCACGCCGGTTGCCGCTGCCCTTGTGCGGATATAGGGCAGATCGAAGCTCTTTCCGTTAAAGGATACGAGCAGACGCTTGGCGATGGTTGCCTGGGCGAACATTTCGATTATTGCAGATTCCTCAGCATAGTTGCGGGCAAAGAATTGGCGAACCACGAACTGGCCAGCCTCCCATACCATTATGCCTACCATGAACACCGGTGAATTGCCCAGCCCGGTGGTTTCAAGATCGAAAAATATGATGTCTTCCGGGTGGAGAGGTTTTCTGACTTCGCCTTCGCCAAGGTCCAGCCCGTTCAGCTTGGCCAGGTGGCTGTTGAGATTGGCGTCCTGGTCTGCAAGGGTCTCGGCGAACAGATCGCAAAGGTGCTTGTCTTGTCCGAAGGGGATAAGGTCTTTGGCCTGTTCGCCAAGGGGGGCGTCAATGACCCACGCGGTGGTATTCGGCGTGCGCACCTGGCGGCCGCCTGTTGCGTGTTCGAGGATCACCGGCGGGCCGGGAGAGACGCACTCCGTATGCCGGCGTTTTTGGCTGGGCTGCGGCTGAGAAAGATCCCTCCTGTACACAATGCCGCTGTCAGAGTCGGCGGGGGCATTGTGTTGTTGTGCCTTCTTCTTCAGGAGGCTTTTTCGGAGTTGCTCAATTTCGTCGCGGTCTGCGCACATTGTCCAGATTCCTGACCATCTGGAGTTATCCTAACAAAACACTTACGCATGAGCAACGTTGGATTCTGTTTCAAGGAAGGAATAGGAGTTCTGCGGCAGACTGCGGGGCGTCAGGAAACGGGTTGTACCGTGATAATCCTCTCGCGGGCCAGTGCGCAGAGTTCTTCGGCCTGGAGTTCGGCTTGTTCGATCTGTGCTTTGGAGGTATCGATCTTGCCCCATCTGAGAGCGTAGTAGAGGTTTACAAGCGAATGAACCTTGGCTGAGGGCAGGTCGAGTTCGTCGGCCATCTCACCGGACCAATCGCGAAGGCTTTGTTCCGGCCAGCATGATTCGCCGTATTTCTGGAACATGTCGAACAGTTTTCTGGCGAAGGCAACCTGTTTCCAGTGGAGGGCTCTTTCGGCTTCGATGGCCTTTTTGATCGCGGCTCGGCGTTTCAGGATTCTGGTGATCAATCGCAGCAGGGCGTAAGCCGGCAGGATGATGCAGATAATCGCAGCCAGCGGTACCAGGATCAGGGAGATATGTCCGAGGCTGAACAGCCAGCCAACTCCGCTCATAGTGCCGTTGAAGGCATCGACGACAACCAGTTTGATTCCCTGGGAGATCCACGAGAACCAGTCGGCGATGGCGGTTCGGATTTGGGTATCGAAGGCGGACATCTTTTCATACCAGTAGAATTTCGTCGATCGCCAGTACTTCCGCCATTCCTCGAAGCCGGTTCTGCGTTGGCGTTCGTCGGAGACGCCGAACGGGGTGGCGTCATATATCTGCCATCCCATGGTGTCGGACCATACTTCGGTCCACGCGTGTGCGTCCCTCTCGCGGACGAGATATGCATCGCCCATCTTTTCCGCTTTGGTGATGAAGAAACCGGTGGCAAGGCGTGCTTTTACCTCCATTTTGCGACACATCAGTGTAAGTGCGGTCGCGAAGAACTCGCAGTGTCCCTTCTTGTCATCCAAAAGGAACACTTCAAGATTGGTCCTCTCTCCCTTGGCCTGCGGGAGATCTGACAGCGTATACTCGTACTTCTTCTCCGTCTTCAGCTTCTTCATGAGCCGTAAGACAATCTGGTGGTCGTAGTTGCGGAATTCTTTCCCCTGGCTGATGGCCTTAAGCCGCTTCTCTTCGATGTCGCGGCACCATTCAACTGCCAGCTTGCTTACTTCGTCGGGAATAACAACGTTCATCTCGTCGTCTCGATCCAGCCAGGCATTCTCCGGGGGCCTTTGGGCGTTGAACAACGCCATCTTTGCCTCGCTGGTTCGCTTTGTGGGCATTATGTGGAGAGAGTGGGTCTTGTAGCGAATTGGCTGATCAAGCCATCCGCGAGCTGTCATGCTCCATGTGCCTCCCGATTGGGTGGTAGGCCCGAACTCGGATTCCACATATCGTGAATTCACATCTGCGAACAATGTCGGCAGGAAATCAGGTACCATAAATACTTCCTGCACTTCTGCCTTCTTGAGTAGATCCGCCGGCGGAGTTTCGACGGGTTTCTTGCCGAACTGGCGACCGACTGGACTCCACCTCGATTTGCTGTATCTATAATAGGTTTGCCCGCGGAGGTAAGTTCCCGAGGGATCCGTGGAGTTGCCCTTTGCGTCGGGAAACGTCTTGAGCTTCATCACGATCCGGTCGGACAGGTATATTTCGTTCAGGTCGCCCAGGTGCAGGATGCTGCTGAATCCGGTGCTCTTTCCAAATAGGCTAAGCCGATCACCTTCGCCGCGAGGGGCTGCGAAGAACAGAATCGTGCTGAGAGTCACCATGATCACCAGGATCGGAAGGAGTGCCCAGCGGAGTGCTTTTGTAGGCCACTGGCGTGTTACGTTCCACGCCACCTCCTGCGGTCCCATATTGTGAATATCCGAGTTCAGGCAGGCATCGGCGGCGGCATCGAGCCCGAGCTTGACGGTGAATACCATAACCGTGTTGCACAGGATAATCAGGTATATGATCATCGCCAGTCCGAACCACAGCGTGTTCACCTCAAGGGCGGCTGTGATTACCAGCAGGATGTTCATTATCAACAGCAGGACGTAGTCGCGATTGGTTTTCTTCTCGAACAGCTTCGAAAGCTGGATGAGTATCAGGTAATGACTGAGCGCCGCCAGCGGTTGAGTCTCTGCCAGGAACAGGTCTATCAGCAGGATCAGTGTGGAAAACAGGATGGCGATATTGATTGAGCCTTGGGGGAGGTAAACTTCTCGTCCGCCACTGACGGCAAGGAAGCAGACCCCGATCGCAATAGTACCGGCCGCCAGAAAGAAGGGCTCCATTTGCGAAACACTGAGCGTTGTAATGCCAACCCATACCAGCAGGAGGAGTTTTTTCTCGAAGCGTCGCCTCTGCGTGACCAGCTCTTCGGTTTGTGAGAATTCCTTTATCGGCATGTATTGGCCCCCGTATCGACCGGAGTGTCATCAAATGTGCCTTCCAATTGTTTCTCGCCGATTACCATGAAGTGCCTGCTGCGTCCTCGCAGCCGCGACAGCATCTTTGGTGTCAGCATCTTGGTGTTCGGAGATATGGCGATGACCTGTGAGTGCTTGAACAGGTGTTTGTGTACATCGCCCAGAGAAGCCTCCAAAGTGCGCTGCGTGTTTGGGCCCATTTCGGCGAGGGAATCGAGCAGGACATTGCGATGTCCGCGACCCGAATGGGGATGAAGGATAATCGTCTTGTTCGGATGCCCCATTATCAGGCCGACGTTGTACTGGTGCGTGAGTGCGTGATCCATTAGGGTCGCGGCGAATCGTAACATCTTCTCACGCACGAGATCGCCGATTTCGGACAGGTCCTGCTGAAAGGTGTCAAAAACCAGCCACAGTTCTTCCGGAAGGGGTTTGGCCATCTCTCGTACAACCGGTTCGTTGCGGGTGGCGCTCCTGCGCCAGTGTATCCATCGGGGATTGTCGCCGGGGCGGTATTCTCGCAGGCCGAAAAATTCGTCTTGCCCGCCGGAAGCAGGGCTCGGAGCCGCCGAAGATGTCTCCACTGCGCCGCGAAACAGCAGCCGCTTGGTGATTCGCCCTCTCGCCGGCCAGACAACAAGTGATGACGATTCGGCGATGTATTTAGTGGCCTTCACCAGCCCGAAGGGGAATACGGTGCTCAGGTCTACTCCGGTGAGTATAATCCTGCCTCTTCGCCGCGGGATCAGGCGAGTTCCCGCCCGGAAGTTGGTTCTGGGTGGGAGGTGCACGCAATATCCCGCCACACTGTGGATGCCTCTTGGAGAGCTTTCCTCCACAGTCAGCGCGAGCGACGATGCTCTTTGTCGCGGGTTTGTGAGGTTGTATGCGATGTGAACGGTCTGGCTTTGCCAGGCCCGTGCGGCTACGTCCCGCGTGAGTTCGATATGCTTGACCATTCGCTTGGCCATGATAGCCGAAACGATTAATCCGCCTATCATAATCCCCATGATTACATACATCATGGGTGCTTTGCCCTGGATTGCGGCAAAGGAAACCATGGCGAGGGTGAGCATGAATAGCAGACCCGCCTTCGTCAGGCGGGTTCTCACTCTCGATTTGCTTCTGCTTTTGCCAATCATAGCCACAGCATGTACCTGTCAACAACTATTGTTCCGTCCCACTAATAGCGTTCGATGACGACCCGGCCGCATCGGCGGGCAGGTTTTTCGAATATCCGATCGGTCAGTGTCGCCGGGGACAAAGAACTATTGGGGCATTGGTATTGTCTGAAGTATACGCTCAAAGATCGCTTCAGCCGCTGAAGACGATTCCTCGTGCATGAACGATTCGGTGAGCAACCTGTGCGAGCAGACTGCCGAGGCCAGATTCTTCACGTCGTCCGGAATTACATACTTTCTCGTCTCAAGCAACGCCAATGCCTTCGCCGCCTGAACCAATGCCAACGAACCACGCGGTGACATGCCGATAGACAGTTCATCACTGCGTCTGGTTGCCTCGGCGATGTCCAGAATGTAGTCCATGATACCCTTATCCATGGTAACCTTGTGCACCTCATCTTGTAACGCAAGCAACTCATCGAGACTAATTACCGGTTGAAGCTGATTAATGCGGGTGCGTTTTGGCTGGGTTGTGAGGATGTCACGTTCAGTTTCGCGGTCGGGATATCCCACCCGCACTCGAAGCATGAACCGGTCAAGCTGGTTCTCCGGAAGGAAATACGTGCCTTCGAATTCGTATGGGTTCTGGGTAGCTATTACCATGAAAGGAGGGCCAAGCGGGTAGGTGTGTCCCTCGGCGGAAACCTGCGATTCACTCATCGCTTCCAGGAGCGCACTTTGCGTTCGCGGGGTGGTACGGTTGATTTCGTCCACGAGAATGATATGGCCGAAAATCGGCCCGGGCTTGAAGGTGAATTCACCGCTCTTCGCATCGTACACACTCACGCCGAGTATGTCGCTGGGAAGCAGGTCAGGGGTGAGCTGAATGCGGTTGAATGTGCAATCTACGCTGCGTGCTAGCGCGTGGCTGAGAAGGGTCTTGCCTACGCCGGGAACATCTTCCAACAGCACGTGTCCGCCGCCCAGCAGACCTACCAGTACCTGGCGGATGACATCTTTCTTGCCCATCATTACGGTTTCGATGTTTTCCTGGAGCTTGTCCAGCTTCTCGATAATCGAGTTCATTGCAATTCCTGCATCATTTTTGGGACGTGCCTGACTTCCGGAATTCCGGCACCGGTCTGCGTCCATACCATATTCTTCAAAAACACCTTCGCGAGGGAGCAGACTCACCTGACACCCCAGACTGAAAGATGGTTGAAACTATAAGTATGTTAAAATATGACAGTTGAGTCAACTCACAACTTTCCGCATTTTACGTCCATGACCCTGCATTTGTTTTCTTTGCGCTGCCGGCGGGGGATGTCGAGCCAAACCCCTGTCGAATCAAGAACGCCCATCCGGCGGTTATGTTCCACCGGATGGGCGTATTATCTTTCAGGAGTACTAGTTAGGCGTCTTTCAGCAGGGCAGCGCACTTGCAGACGATATACCCTGCCAGTGCCCGTCTCAACCAGGCGAGTTTGCCCTCAGCGATGGCGCTTTCGATGCGATCTGCCATCTTGTCCATGCCTGCCACCATCTTGCCAGAATGCTTGACAGCCTGGATGTTGCAGATGGCCTGGCGGGCTTCGGCTATCGTTGCTGCGGCGATCTCTGCGGGTGCCTCTGCGCTGAATCCGACGATATCCACATCCGTCGGGATCGTCATTGACTTCAGCTCATATGGTCCCATCACCAAGCTCCATGTCTGCTTGGTGGAGGCTATTTCGCCGGTCGCCAGGTCATACAATGCGTCGGTTTCGGTGCTGAATTGCACCCGCACTTTTACGGGGTAATAGTCTCGGTTTACGAGGTAGAAGTATCTCTTGTCATCCTTTACGAGCTGGCGGACGGTGACCGGGTCAGTCGATTCGCCGACGTCTTCGAACTTCTCGCAGGGCAGGGCACGGTAGGCCTTTGCGAACTTCTGGTGCATCTGGGGGTATGAGCGGTCCAGGAACAGCCCGCCCCGGGTAATCTTGCATGCGTCCAGTTCCGCCACTGCGTGGGCGTGGCGTTCCATATAGTGGTCTCCGGCAGGGAACGCGTGGGTTATGCGCAGTTGCGAGTCCCACCAGAAGCCATCTTCCGGATACTCGGAGTTCATCTTGAACACGTGCTCGGCCTGCTTGCAGTAGGTGCTCATGTGGTCGGCGGCCTGCTGGTCATCGGGGTCTATGGGCCCCCAAACCCATCTGCCCCAAGCCTCGTGCCACGCGTTGAAGACGAAGACTGCGGGCTTGTCGTGTGCGTGCACTGCATCGAGCGACTCCTGATCGAGGAAATCATGATCGCGGAACATGAAGAAGTGCTCCATGGCCGCATCTTCGCCCTCGGAGAACGTTCGGTCGCGCTCGCCGCCGTCGATCTCCAGATCCATCACGATATTCGGCTCGCCGCGGAACAGGTCTATGTCGAGCCCGGCCTGCTTGTATAAGCCTACAGTATTTGTCCTGGCTCCGAACTGCTGCTGGGGTTCGCCCCTGCCGAGCAGAAGGGGTGCTACCGGTTCGCTCCACAGGTCCAGTGTGAGTTCCAGATCCCCGCGGTGTTTCGTCAGGGTATCGCGAATCTTGCAGATGAGCTCATGGATCTTCTTGCATCGCCACTCGATCCATGCTTCCTTGCAGGTGAAGATCAGGTATTCATATCGTTTGGAGAAACGCTCGGGGTCGTCCGTTTCGGCTGGCACCTTGATGCCGGTTTCCTGCTCGAACAGGCCGATAGTGTAGTCGTCATAACCGCTGCGAATGTGCCCGAACCACACAAGCGTGGGCACCCACAAGGTGATCGATACGCCTTTGAATGACTTATGATTGGCGTATTTCTCACCGATTTCGTCGAAGAACCCGAGCACTGCTTCCTGCGTGGTGGGGTGCAGCGGGTTGAACATCGGTCCGGCCTGGTAGGGCCTGCCTCTCTTCTCTCCGTAGGCCCAATTGGGTGTCAGGCCGTTTTTCTGCATCTCGGCCGCTCCACCGTGCTCAACAATCTCCGGGTAGTTCAGCGTGTTGTACTGGGTGGTCCAGTCCATCGTGCCTTCCTGCACGTGATCGTTCCAGAGCATGTTGTTGTAGGTATCTTCGCCTGCCTTGATGGCGTCGAGATCAATGTTCATGCCCTTCATCAGGCTGCTGAGACGCATTAGCGTGCATACCCCTTGGAACTCCAGACCTTCGGCATCGAAGCGTGTCAGGAGGTTGTCCACCCAGTCGGCGGGCTTGTCGGTCCAGGGCAGGTACATCGTTCGGTCGTCGGCTACCACTACACCAAAGCTGTCGCTACGTTCGCGATCGGACGGATACCATGGTCCATGATACCAGCATATGGGATATGCCAGGCGCTTCTGCCCGGTGTACTTGAAGTACTCCATGAGCCTGCCGAGCCACACGTCAAATGTCTTGGCGCCGAGGTCTATTCCCGGGCTGCCGGGGTCTTCGTACTGCATGCCCAGCACTCTGCCCGCGTCGCCTGCATCGTTGGGGATATCCAGAACGGGAAGTTCGTCGAGTTCGAAGATTTCGAAGCTCTCGACTGCCGCCGGTTCATCGTGTCCCCATGTCATGAAGCAAAGGCTGCACGTGCTGCGAGGCCAGAATACCAGCGTGAGTTCCTGCATTTCGCCGCTGAGCGGCTGATTCCACCCGGTGACCACGCCGGAGGACATATCGTAGCCGGTACCGTTATTGACCGTCATGAAACGCCGACGGTCGTCCGGAAAGCGGATGACTGCCATGTGTGGCTTGTCGAGGTCTTCGACGTCGAACTTGTAGGCGAATCGCGAAAGCGGCCGCGCTTCTGCCTCGCGGTAGCGTCCAGCCGGCCCATCTACGACCTTCACGTCGCCTTCCTGGATGTAGCTTTCGCTGTCGTAGTCCTGCGTGCAGTCGATCTTGAGGATAAGGCGTCCATTGTCTGGGGTCATCGGGTACATACTCCTGCAATGTTGCCTGCTGCCATGTCCGGGAAGGTGCGCGGCGTTCAAGACGGTATAGTCCGCCGATAGTACACAATCAACGCCCGATTGGCCGATTTGCCGGTTTTTCTGGTTTCGATGGGCCGGAAACCCGGGATTCGCCTTGCGGTTGCGGGGTGAGACGGTAATATTTCAGCAATACCTATCGCTCGGATTCGGCCGGTCCGGGCGTTGCTGGCGAATATCTATATCGGCCGCTGGAGAGGGCGACCTGCCCGCATTGTTGAGATGGCTAAGAGCATTACTGAGATTGACAAGAACTTCATCGTCGAAGGCCCCAGTGGCGACGAGAAGGCATTCTATGACGTAAGGGACGCACCGATGGAGGTATCGGGCCTGGGGTGGTTTTACGAAGGCGAGCATGCGGGCAAGTTCTGCCGTCTGCCCGCCGGGTGCATGAAGGGCATTAGCGAGGGCGTAGACTGGCTGTCGTGGCATACTTCCGGCGCGATGGTGCGTTTCAGGACCGATGCGTCAAGAGTGGAAATAGATGCCGAGCTCAGTTCAGGTGACGATATGTCGCACATGCCTCGCACCGGCTGCAACGGGTTTGACCTGTTCGTCGGGACCGGCATTGGCAAGCGATACAGCTCCACAACGATGCCTGCTCACGGTCAGACGGAAATCAGGGCAGCTTTCGGCCGGGATCTCGGCACGGATATGAAAGACTGCACCGTCTACCTGCCACTGTATAACGGCGTCAAGAAGATGCGAATCGCCCTATCACCCGACGCCAAAGTAGACGCACCCACGCCGTTTGCAGTGACCAAACCCGTGGCGTTCTATGGATCGTCGATCACTCAGGGCGGATGCGCGTCTCGTACGGGTAATTCATATTCCGCGATGATATGCCGATGGCTGGATGCGCCGCTGCTGAACTTCGGTTTTTCCGGAAGTGCATGCGGCGAAGCAGAGATGGCCCGCCAGATCGCCAGCTTGGACCTGAGCGTGCTGGTGATGGACTACGATCACAACGCACCGACGGCAGAGCATCTCCAGAAGACTCACGAACCGTTCTTTAAGATCGTGCGCGAAGCTCATCCTGATCTGCCGGTAGTGTTCGCATCGGCGTGCGACTATGACACAATGCCCGAGCGATTCTACAAGAATCGCGACATCATTCACGATACGTACGAAAACGCCCGCAAGAGTGGCGATAAGAACGTGTACTTCGTTGATGGCGCGACGCTGTTCGGCCATCACGAGCGAGAGGCGTGCACGGTTGACGGCTGCCATCCGAATGATCTGGGCTTCTATCGTATGGCTTGCGGGATGCTGCCGGCAATCAAGCAGGGGCTGTCGAACGGTTAGACTGTTTGAGAATTTGAATATGCGACTTGCATGAGCGATTCGAATAGGCACTGATAATTGAAAAACGCGGCGACTCGGGATGATTTAAGCAAACCGGGCCGCCGCGTTTCTTGTGAATCACTACTCTTGCTGGTCAGGCTCTACTTGCGGCGTCTTCGCAGCAGGGCAGTTGCGCCCATCAGCAGGATGCCGCAGGTGGTCGGTTCGGGAACCGCTGCTCCGACAACATTGTCCACGAAAACCGTTCCGCCGACATCGTTTCGTAGGGGAAAAGGGGTCAGGAACCTTTTATTCTCTATTCTTCCCTATGCCGCGTTCAAGCCGGTCTTGACCGAGGCCGACGAGCGGGTTTTCACAAATAAAAGGTTCCTGACCCCTTTTCCCCCCCCTTTTCCCCAAATAAAAGGTTCCTGACCCCTTTTCCCCTCGGGTTATGGTTATCTGAGACGTGTGGCTCCGCGAATATCCCGGGTTGATCAGAATTCTGAACGGCACTGGCGATGTTGGCGGGCGGCTGCGGAGTGCGTCTGGAGACATATATGGATTGCACCTCGACAGCGATGGGGGTTTCTGTATAATGTAACGAGTTGCATTATCAGCACATTGAGCGGAGAATCACCTCTTGCTCCGTGACGCTTGTGTAGCGAAAATCAGGAGTTAGGCGATGGCAACGGTTCCAGATGATGGTCCAGGCGATTTGGCCTTATCGCAGACGCGGCTTGCTCGCCAACTCGGCGTGAGTAAGGCTACCGTTTCTCGCGTGCTGAACAACAGTCCGAACGTACGCCCCGAGACGAGGCAGAAGGTCCTCAAAGCGCTCAATGAGAGTCGCCTCGCCATGCGGCAGGTGTCGGCCGGCAAGCCAAGGGTGGGCCTGATTATCAGGAACAGGCTCGACGCTTTCCACGGAGCATTCATTCAGCGTCTGATGTCTTCGTTGATGGAAGGCGCGATGACGAACGAAATGCTGCTTCAGCCGGTCGACGTGCGGGCAAGAAAAATGCCCGACGAGAGCTACGCGCAGTTGATCATGAGATTGGGGTTCGATGGTGTTGTGCACCTGGAGGGCTACTACGAGGTGTATCACGTTATGGAGGAGATGGCCGAGGCGGGCATCCCCCAGTTCCTTATAACCGGGCGAGTCGATAATCCTGTAATAGGTTGGATTGACGTTGAGAACGTGGAATCAAGCTGTTCTGCGGTCGAGTACCTGATCAATCAGGGGCATCGGCGCATTGCGGTTGTCACCGCATCGATGGCGACGCAGGCCCATACCGAACGTTTTGCCGGATACAGGAAAGCTCTGGAAAAGTCGGGCATAGAGTTTGATCCGTCACTTCATCTTGAGCGTCGGGATGTGAATATTCGGGCAGGAGTCAGCATTATTCTGCCGCTGCTCGCGCGGCCGGACCGTCCGACTGCTATTTTCTTCACCAATGAAGAACTGGCAATTGGCGGCGTAAAGGCATGCCATCAGGCAAAGGTCTCGATACCGGATGAGATCTCGCTACTGGCATTCGCCGATTCGGATCTTCCGGAAATGGTCACGCCGTCCCTGACGTATCTCCGCCAGCCGATTCACGAAATGGGCTTGATGGCGATGGCGTTCATGTGCGAGCAGTTGAAGCATAACAGCAGCGCGGTTCATCAGGAAGTAATCCGGCCGGGCTTCTTCGTAAACGAATCCACCGGCCTGGCTCCAAAGGCGCCCTAACCCGGCAGTCCGCATGCTTCGCTCCATGGCCTAGCAGTCCGTTGAAAAATGGGTTGCGTAGCGAGTACGCGGAATTTTACCGAGCACCAAGGAATGAAAATGAAGGCAATTCGGGTGAATTGTCGAGTTTTCATGACGCAGACGCGCAGGTGAAAGGCCCGTATGTAGCAGGAACAGCTTTTTCAACGGGCTGCAGGGGAAGCCACCCGACCATAATCGGCGGTCCGTCTGGTCACTTTCTGTGTAGGTGGGTCGGCGTGGCGTCTGAGTCTATCGCCGTCTGCGGCGGACAAGTGCAGTCATGCCCACGTCAGGATCGCCAGCGTTGCGCGGTTCGGGGACAGGTGCGTATGCAAGATCCTGCCCGGAATTGACTGTTATGTCGTCAATCGCTTCCATCCAAGCCGGTGCCGCTCCACCATCAGCCCATATATCTATCTGGATATTCCCCAATGTGATGAAAGGTTTACCCGAAATGTCACAGCCCATTTTGTTCGGCGAACACGGATACGGGCAGGTCAACAAGGAGTGGCTCATCGATTCCACGTTGCCCGACTTCGATATTCTCTTCATTCATGAAGGCAGTGTCGATTCCGCGCGAGACGAAGAGCCCGGAATTACGCGCCTCGATGGCCGGTCGTATGGTCAGGTTCAGTGGGGGCATTGTCTGCTATCTTCTATTTGGCCCATAACAGCATCGGGAACCATCGGTCAGTAGAAGGGCAGGCTGCGAGCGATACCGTATTTCTTGTGGGCGAACCGCGCCCATGGGGAGATGCGAGTCTGGTTGCGAGAGATATGAGAGGGAGAACGCCAATTCAGTAGTAGGGTAAAATAATGCAAAGGTAGCCGGTGGAGGTATTTACGGCCTGTTAGTAATCATGTCAGTGCCGCGCGTTCTCGAGGAATCTGCAATGGCTGTTGTCGGATGATGTTGGCTGTCGCGGGTGTGTGAGATCTCGCACGTTCTGTGCGGGACGCTTTGCAGGTGACAGGATACGTGATGCTGACAGTTGACAAGATTGAGAACGGGTTGAGGCAGCGGGTGCAGGGGTTGGCGAAGTCGCATCCGGTTCAGCTTCCCCACGAGCGTGAGCTGGCCCTGATGCAGGCCGTCAATAGCGAACGTTTTCGCGTGAACTACGACGCCTGCAACTTCTATATCGCCGGCGAAGAGGGATATCCGCGGGCCTACGAGATTCTCAAAGACTACATCGCCTACGTGCATGT
>CBDUQP010000060.1:0-18845 GCA_965369385.1 uncultured Phycisphaerales bacterium | reverse complement strand
ACCGATAATATCATCCACATGTCCGGCGGTCTGATCGGTCATGGTATGCTGCTGAGCGTGTTCTCGCTGGATCCCCTGACCACGGGTGTGGGGCTGACAATGCCTGAAGAAGGACAAGTGATTGTCCACGCCGGCGATATCAAGCTGGCTTTTGCCGAATCACCTCAAAAATTGACATTCGAAAAACTTGTCAAGTAGCCTGCTCACCGAACCCCGCAAAGTTGGAGACATGGATGTCCCGCAAAAAGATAATCCTGCGTCTGATCGCTATCGTCGCCTTACTGCTTATTGCGTCAGTCGTAATCATCTACATACAAGCAAGCCGCACGCCCGATGACTATCACCCGATGAAACTGTCAAAGGACGAGCTGGCGAAAACAGCCGGCAAGTTTGTCCAGCATGTTGTGTTGGATTTCAGCAACAATGCACAACGCATAAAGCCTTTCGAATGGCAAATATCCGAAGAACAGATAAACCGCTACCTGGCATCCATCGATGAAATCGCCTTCCTTCGAGCCGGTAGAAAACGTGGCGAAGTTAACTCAGCAATGAGGTCGGTGGGCATGGCTGGGCCAATGATTAAACTGGCCGACGGCACGGTTACATTCATGATCACGTTGACCGACCTGAACAAAGTGGCATCGATAGAACTCGGCGCCGAACTCACCGAAGACAAGAGCCTGAAGCTGGGAATTACGTGCGCTCGAATCGGTAAAATGCGAGTACCCAAGGGAGTGCTTGTGGGCCCGCTTCGCAAGCTTCGGGGCAAGCTGGAAAACAAACAGACGGCAAACAGTGATATGAATAATGCCGACAAAATCGCAAATGTTCTGGCGATTCTGCTGGCAGCTATGGATGACAAACCGATCAAGCCCGAGAAAATATGGCGAATAAAACGTATCCGAATTGCCCTGGACAGCTTGGCGATATCCGAAAATGGCGTTAAAATAAAGGTCAGGCCAATTGGGCCAACGAGAGACGAAGAATCACGCGATTAGTCGGGGAGGTTGGCTTGCCGCATAAAGTAATCGAGACATTCAAAAAGAACAGCTACGGTTTCTTCGAACAATACGCATGGCTTATCAGCATCTTCGTGGTTGCCCTGCTCTGCGACGCCGCCAGCACCACTCACTTCATGAGGCGATCGTCGCCGACCAACGAACTGCACCCGATCGTCCGAATGACGTCACTTTTGTTCGGAGAAATCGCCGGACCGCTACTGGGTGCGGCGTTCAAGGCGGTCTCTGGCATCGTTGTCTCCATCTATTGGCGACGGGCAACGCCATACATACTTATCGTTACCGCATTCCTGTCACTGTGGGCCGCATGGTTCAATATATGGGGCAGCAAAGTCTACATGCCGCTATTCCTGCAATACATGCCGTAGAAGTCCTTACGCATCTAAAGTTTATGTCTGCTATTTTTATTGTTGCCGTTATTGCCTTTGTCGTTCGGGCCGAAGGTCCGATGGGCAGTTAGCCGGGGGGTCAGCCGCGACGTAAGTCGCGGTGCCGCCCCCGGATACAGTGCCCCTTTGAACCCTGCCCCTTCGGGGCAGGGGGAGATGCTGGGCTGCGAGTCGATGCGAATATTTGGCACAAATCGCTAAGCTATATCAGCTATCCAACACCGCAGGAAAAGCTTCTCTGGCCACCCCTATCGGGGTTCTGTTTGTTGGGGGCCTGAATCCGGGGGCTGCGCCGCGGCTACGCGCCCATCGGACCTTCGGCCCGAACAGCAGAAGCAACAGCAGCAGCGACAACAACTGCGAACATGAGTTTAGATGCGTAAACCCTGGCCACTCTCTACATCGCACGCAGAAGCCACCTGGCATTCGGCTCGTCAGTGCAAACCAGCTCGAATCTTCCCCTGATTATCTCCCCCGCTAGCTCCAAACCGATGCCATCGGTATCCTCACGCGTGGTCACGTATTGCCCGCGCTCAACCCGTTCGACCCGGCCTCGGTCTTTGCTAACCGGTCCCTCGTATGTCAGATATATCATCCGATGGTCCTGAATCTGCCTGCACTCAAGCTCCATCCCCACCGCCAGTAGCGTCGGATCGGTATCGAACTGCCAGGTAACCAGCACCTCTCCCCTCTCCAACATCAAGTCATAGTGGGTCGGGCCATACCCGCTGTGTCTGTGTATTACGAACCTTCCCATATGAACATTCCAGTGCTTATGACAGGTTAATCAGATCATACTGCCCCTCCGATGGGGCAACTCATTATGTACAATTACGCCAAGAGAGGCTTCGGTGCCATTGCAAAGAACCCCCATTCGCACGTGGGGCAAATCCACATACAACACTATGGTGACTTCATCAGCGATTCCTGATAAACTCTACTCTTGAGTTCTTCGGCGGATATGACGTCCCGCCATTAGCCGCTCGCGTATAATGCATTACATTTGCAACACTATCACACACCACTTAACTGCCATAAACAATACCATGACTGATCGAAACGAAAGCTATGTCAGCCCCCTTGAGGGACGCTACGCCTCCAAAGAAATGAGACAGTTGTTCAGCGCCAAGACCAAGTTCTCCACATGGCGCAAACTATGGCTGTCACTTGCGAAGTGTCAAAACGCTCTCGGTCTGGATATCTCCGACGAGCAACTGGCCGACCTTGAGAAGAATCTCGACAATATCGACTACGATACCGCCGACGAATATGAACGCAAGTTCCGCCACGATGTCATGGCACACATCCATGCTTACGGCGACGTCGCACCCAGCGCCAAGGGCGTAATCCACCTCGGCGCAACCAGCCAGTTCGTCAACTGCAATACGGACCTGATCCAGATGCGCAAAGGCCTGCGGCTGCTGGCGGTCAAAATGGCCAATCTTATCGATGCCCTTGGCAAGTTCGCAACCCAATACCGCGACCTGCCCTGCCTGGGCTTCACGCACTATCAACCGGCGCAGATGACCACCGTGGGCAAACGCGCAACGCTCTGGTGCCAGGAATTCCTGATGGACCTGCGCGAACTGGAGTACCGGCTGGAAAATCTGGCGTTCCGCGGCGTCAAGGGCACCACCGGAACCCAGGCCAGCTTCCTCGCGCTGTTCGATGGCGATGATAACAAGGTCAAGGAACTGGACCGCATGGTGGCGGCCTCGATGGGCTTCGACAAGGTCCTACCCGTGACCGGCCAAACCTACAGCCGCAAGATAGACGCGCAAATCGCCGCAACGCTGGCTGGCATTGGCGCAAGCGTGCACAAGTTCTGCAACGACATCCGCCTGCTGGCCAACCTCAAGGAAATGGAAGAACCGTTCGCCACATCCCAAGTTGGATCATCGGCGATGGCCTACAAACGCAATCCCATGCGTTGCGAACGTGCAACCGCACTGTCCAGATTCCTCATGGACGTCGCACAAAGCCCTCTGCACACCGCGGCCGAGCAGTGGTTCGAACGCACGCTTGACGATTCCGCCAACAAACGCATGGCAATGTCCGAATCATTCCTCACAGCCGACGCGATTTTGGGAATAGTGCTGAACGTAGCCAGCGGACTGGTCGTATACCCGGCCATCATAAACGCACACATACAAGCCGAGCTGCCCTTCATGGCCACCGAGAACATTCTGATGGCCGCAGTGCAACTCGGCGGCGACAGGCAGGAACTGCACGAAGTCATCCGCGTACACAGCCAGGCCGCTGCACAGGTCGTAAAGCAGGAAGGCAAACCGAACGATCTCCTCGCCCGCCTGAAAGCAGACCCCGCCTTCGCGAAGGTAGACATAGACGCCCTGCTCGATCCGGCCGCATTCGTAGGCAGAGCCCCGCAGCAGACCGATGAATTCGTAGCCGCAGAAGTAGAAGAAGTCCGCCTCCGCTACAGCAAGCATCTCGGCCTAACCAGCGAAATGAAGATATGACGGACTGAAACCCTCCCAACCAAGCCGGGAGTGATAACTAATAAGAACGGGCCGCCCGGTGCTTTTATGCTCCGGACGGCCCGTCTAATACTTACTGCAATGTGACTATCTACAGCGTGGCTGCGATCTTTTCCAAAACTTCCAGGCCTTCACGCAGGCCTTCTTCGTTGATCGTCAGCGGTGGGTTGATCTTTATAGCGCAGCCGCCGATGCCTACCGGGGCGAACATCATCACGCCGGCCTTCACCGCAGCCCACACCAGTTCCCAAGCTGTATCCGGATCGGGATCGCATGTGCCCGGCTTGGTGAACTGCAACGCACATACCAGGCCTGTCGACTCCCAATGACCGATCTTGCCGCCGGACGCCTTGGCGATCTTCTCGCAACCCTCTGCCAGTATCGGCGCCAGCTTGGCGGCGTTGGCTACCAAACCTTCCTTCTCGATAACTTCCAGATTCGCCAGAGCAGCAGCCGAGCAAATCGGGTTGGCTGAGTGCGTGCTTGTCATCTCGCCCGGTCCGTACATGCTCATCAACTCTTCAGTGCCCAGTACCGCCGAAAGCGGCATGCCACCCGAAATACCCTTACCACATGCTACCAGATCGGGCACTACGCCGAGATTCGAGAAACCGAACGGTGCACCAGTTCGGCCGAAGCCTGCCTGCACTTCATCAAATACCATCACGGCCTTGTTCGCATCGCACCATTTGCGAAGCGCCTGGGCATATGGAGCGGGCATTAGCGTTGCGTTGCATCCCTGGTATGTCTCGCACATCACGCCGCAAACCGTGGCCGGGTCAACGCCCTGGTCGGCGAGAGTCTTCTCAAATACGTCGAAGCTGGTGTCTTCCTGGCGAAAACCGTCGGGGAACGGAACCTGCACGAACGCGGGGTTATCTTCGCCGATCCAGCTTTTCAACGCCGGGGAACCGCCCGCCATCTGGCTGCCCATCGTGCGGCCGTGGAAGCCATTTTCAAACGTGACCATCACCTTTTTGTCGCTACTTGTCTTCTGGCCCTTGGTGCGGCAAAGCTTGATGCAGCACTCGGTAGCTTCCGAACCTGTGGTCAGCAGAAATACCCGCTTCAGCGGGGCCGGCAGCAACGCGGTGAGCTTCTCGATGAGCTTGACGCGAATTTCCGTGGCGAAACCATAGGCGTGGTACATGCCTTTCTTGGCTAGGCCTTCGATGGCGTCGCAAATTTCGGGCCTGCCGTGCCCGGAGGAAGTCACGAGCACACCGGCAGAGAAATCCAGCCACTTATTACCGTTGGCATCCATCACGCAGAAATCTTCGCCGTGGTCCCACACAATCGGCGGCTGACCGCCCATGCTCTTGGGCTCCAGATCGCGGAGCTTGGTAAGCAGCTTCACCGACTCGGGGTGCGGGAGCTGCGTGCAGATCGTGCGGTACTTGGTCTTTACCGCAGGAACATCCTGCGGAACCAGAGGAAATTCCTTGGTTGCCATATCTTCTACTCTCTTTCGTAAATTACTGATCGAAAAATAGACTCAGCCCTTTGGGCTGCAATATTGATGTAACTGTGCGGGGCAACGCGCCCCAAATCAGCGGCTACTGATACTGGCGGAAATCCACACTGGGACTGTCGCCATACTCGATAGTAACTTCTCTGCCGCCACTTGCAATACTCTTGCGGGCCGCCTCCACCACCAACTCGTTGTAACTGCTATTGGCCGGGGTCGCCATGATGCCATCATCATCATACTGCTTAATCATTTCCTGACGCTTGGCGAGATCCTCTTCCTCGCCGCCTCGCAGGCACGCCTTTATTATGTATTCCGCGCTTCGATGCCCGTAACCGATGGGAACCAAACCGTCACCGCCCTGGTAGATAAGCTGGAAGTAATCGGGATTGGGTTCTGCGTAGATTGTATCACCGGGTTCGTTGCCGGCTGCGTTGTAACTGGTCTTCACGCCGCGGAACTGATCATTGTGCACCAGCAAGCAGGCATCGCTATCGCCCTGGCACCACATGCTCATGCCCTGGGCATTACCGCCGGCGGCAGCGTTGGGGTATCCAATCGCATCGACAACACTCAGGCAAGCGCCGTTTTCCCAAATCACCCTGCCATCGGTCCAGAGGTAACCGTCGCGACCGTTGGGGTACTTGTCTACTATCCCGTAGACGCTCACAGCCACCGGTTTGAGCCCGGTAATAAATGACACCGCGTCAACATAGTGGCAACCGACATACGTGAACATATCACTGTGCTCGCACGTGCACCAGTTCTGGAAGTTCGAGTCGCGATAGTAATAAGGCTCTATCATCTGGGCCTGGGCAAGACGAAACTCACCAAGCCTGCCATCGCGATAGGTTTTGCGGGCCATCAGGTTGCGATAGTCGAAACGCTTGTGATACTCCACACCCACAATGCAGCCGCGTTCGTATGCGAGCTTCTCGATCTCGTGAGCCTGTGCATAGTTCAACACGAGCGGTTTTACGATACACACGTGCAGATCGTTGAGGATTGCTTCCTTCAGGGCGGCGTAGTGGAACTGGTCCGGCACAGCGATAACAACCACGCTACCCTTGGGGGCATCTGCGAGTACTTCCTTATAAAGATCGGGGAACATCTCGTCGGCGCCGGCCTTGGCGGGATCCGGATATGGAATAAAACTCTGCCCGGGGAAAGCCTTCTGAAGACTCTGGTCTTCCTGCATATCCTTGAGAGGCGGCGCGTTCAACGCACAAATGTGGATTTCACCCACCAATCCTTCTCTCTGCATATGGTATATGCTGGGCAGCAACTGGATGCGCGTAATCATCCCGCCGCCAATGACAGTAACTCTTGGCCGATTTTTGAGAACATTCATTGATGTTTCCTCTTTATGGCTGCGTATTTGTTACGGCTGCACCACCCGCAGCAATCAATAGTGCAACGCGATCATCTGGTGGCAGGTGAACTCGTCAACCTTCAGCTCTACCTTGCCATCGGCAACAGTGAACTCTACCTCGGTGCCTTGCGGCTCGAGGGTCACTGTCTTGATTTCCTTATGCGTGCGGACCGCGACAGCGATATCATGCAGGGGCAGGAGTTCTTCGATAACTTCCACGCTGCCCGCACTGCTAGCAACATTTCCGCCAGACAGCTGCATCGCGCCGCCACGGTTGATCGTATTGGCGTAAAGCAGGTGAAGCACGTAGCGACTTTCGGCAGTTTGTTCGGTCAGCGACAATCTTGCAGTGGAAGGCAGCGTCGCCTCAGCCGTTGGGTCGCCAAGGAACGTGCGAATCGCGTTGACCACGTACTCCTGATAGCTCACCGCGCCAAATGCACGATAGATGCTGAACACTGGGTGCGCCAGGTACATTATGTTACCGGCTGCATTGATGACGCCGCAATCGTATCCGCTGGTTTCGGCCCGGGCGGGTGCATGCTGGTGGCTGCAATAGTGCTTGTAGTTGCGATTGAAGTACGGATCGTGCACAACGCCGAGCGACTTGCCATCAGTAACCTTGATCCGCTGCGACTTCATGTACATAACAAGCGGCGAGTCCACGAATGACGGGCGAATGCCTTCAATGGCGACAGTGTAGTCAGGATTAAACTCGCTCTCGCCGCTCCAGTCCGCGCCGATATCGAACGCGAAACCGCTACCGTCAGCCTTCATGCCGCTGGTTCCGGTGAGCATCAGCTTACCGCCAGCAGCAAGATACACGTCGAGCATTGCCTTCAGTTCATCATCTATAATGATGTCATCAGGCAGCAGCAGCATGCGATACGGCGAGAAGTCCATGTCCTTGTCGAGGACGGTGAACAGGAAGTGTCCTTCGAGAAGAATCCTGCCAACGCCCGTGTCGGCCGGGCCATTGGTGTGACTTCTACCGTTGACTGCCTCACTGGAAAGCACTGCAATGTCTGAGACGCTGGTCGCATCGATGCACCAGGGCTCTTTGGCTTCGACTTCTTCGTAGGCTGCGCCAATTGTGCGATACGTGCTTTCGTCGGCCTCGCCCGAGGGATGAAGCTGATCGCCAACGCTGCACTTGGAACCGAACGCAAGCATAGCCGCGCATTCATAGCGGAGTGCGTTGGGATGCTTGTATCCGCCGAACTCGCCCCACGTTGTGTGGAACTTGCCCGTCATGCCCAGGAAATCGTGCGGAAGATTTTCGCAATACTTCGCCGAAAACGGGAAGTGGTCATAGCCCCAGCCGCCGGTCGGCAGCGACTCGAGCTCCATGTGGCTAAAATACGGAAGGAGGTCGGGCTCGCCCTTGAAGATGTGCCCGCTGTTGTGGAACACAGGCATATCGGGATTGTCACACCGGCTGGCTGCGGTGGTTTCTCTGTAGTAACGGTCCAGGCCCATCTTGGCGACGATCTGACGGTGTTCTGGATTGGTGGCGTCAAGACCTTCGGCCTCCATAATCGCCATGCACGACATGCAGCAGCATTCGCTTTGCGCGATAATATCAAGGAACACACCGTCCGACTCGGGAAACATGCGAATCGCCTCGCGAATCTGCTCGCAGAGGGAATCAATGTACGGGCTGTTGAAGCACATCTTTTTGAACCCGGCCTCAAGCGGCGATCCGCCCCACCCGGCGAATCCGCCGTCAGAGTTCATTTCACGCCATTGAGGGTGACTCTCAGCGATCACATCATCCAGGCCGGCGGACAGGTAAATCGGGATGTTCACATCTATCTCTTTGCACGCCTCGTACTGATCACGGAAGAGTTCGCCAACCATAAGCGGGTGGCGGGTGCCTACCTTCGTATCGTGATAGGTCAGGCCGTGATGGCACTTCGAGAAGCACGTGATCGAGTCAACATGCCCCATGCGTAGTGCATTCTGAAACTGTTTCTTGTCGAACTTCCCGCCGATAGCGTCGATTGCGGGGGAAGTATGAAAATCCAGGTGGACCTGTCGATATCGTAGTTTGTACATCTCAATCTCCTCCGGGAAACCCGCTCGGGCCGCCCAGCGTCGCAATCGTCCGCGATAACGCCCAAACTGAAACGCTCAGTTCTCATGCGAAGGCGCATCTGACCCTTGTACGACAACAGGCGGTCATTATCACAAGCGTCCTGTCACATGGCAAGGCAACAGGGGACGTTTTGGGCGAAACTTGTCGCCGAAAGCATTCGAAAACGCCACAGAATGCCCGAAAAACTACAAAAACGCGTTACATTGGTGTAAATCGCTTCAATCTGCGGAACTAACGCTTCATTACACATAGAACAACCGCTAATGTATGGCGTTGCAGAATACCTTGCACGGGCTACATGGGCAGAAGTGATATGCCCAGATTCATTGCAGTGATCAGAAAACAACTGCAAACGGAGACTCCCTGATATGCTGGAAACCCTTGATCTTGGCGGAAAATGGTCACTCGCGCAGGCGGGAACCAATCGCGTTTTGCCTGCCTGCGTGCCAGGCACCGTTCACACCGACCTGCTGTCGGCCGGCGTTATAGACGATCCCTACTACCGCGATAATGAGAATGACTTGCAGTGGATCGGCGAAAGAAACTGGACCTACACGCGGACATTCCAGGTAAGCAGCGAAATGCTGGATCGCGATAAGATCGTCCTGCGCTGTGACGGGCTGGATACGCTAGCGACGATAACCGTGAACAATAAGCGTCTCGCCAGTACTTACAACATGTTCAGGACATATGAGTTCGACCTTGCTGGCATGTTGAACAAGGGGAAGAACACGATATCGGTGAAGTTTGACTCGGTCATCCCCTACACAAACAAGCAGAACAAGAAACGCCAAGTCTTCGATTGGATCATGCCGCGAAGGAATTCTTTGCCCCGGTTATGGTTAGTGTGCTCGAAGATGCAAGAACCGGCCGAATGGATCTGCACATCTCGAGCGACTGCATGGACGCGCATACCGGAAAGCTGAGATGGACACTGACAACCGCCGATGGCAAGCTGCTGACCGACGAAGTTGACCGTGTCAAGATACCGGCCCACAAGAGCGCAAGAGCCCTGCGTCTGGAACTGGCTGACCCCATCGCCGAGTATGGCGCCGACAACCTGCTGCTGTTCGTTGAGCTATCCATACGGGACGAAGTGATATCAAGCAATGTGGCGATGTTCGATAAGCCCAAGCGGATGAACCTCGTAGATCCGAAGATCTCGACAAAGGTGAACAAACTCCCCGACGGCGCGTTCCTGGTGACGGTGAAGGCGAAGAAACCCGCTCTGTGGACGTGGCTGGAACTGGACGGGCTCGACGCGAGAATGGACTGCAACTTCTTCCATCTGGCAGGCACGACCCAGCGCGACGTGGTGATAACGCCGGCCGACAAACTCACCAAGCAACAGTTCACGGACAAGCTTATCGTCAGGAGCCTGATAGACACCTACCGCACCTGAGGCGACATATGCAGATGAACACTTTGCAGTCCGCTTAAGGGCTGGGCTACCGGCGGCGTCCGATTGCTCTTGCCCAGGCATATCGCCTCGGGCGCCCTGTTCGCTTCTGCTCTACTGACCAATCTATATCGACGGATGCCTATCTGCCGACGGCGATCACTCCTCAGCCGTGATCGCCACGAGGCACATAATCGTGCCCTTACCGCCCCTGCTGAACGACACGAAATCTATCGTGTCAATAGCAGTATCTGGATGTGGATTGGTCCACTCGAACACATACAAGCCGACATTCGCAAGCTCGTTGCGGCTTCTCCAACCGATTCTGGCTTTGGGCAATCCTCGCGGATTCCACCAATCACCGATATTGCTCCAACCGATCAGGGGGATCGTCTCGTGCATCTCCAGCGCCTTGGTGTAATGCACGCGATACTCGCCGACCAGCTTTCTGCCAAGCCACGCGGCCGAATGCAGGAAATACACCTTCTTCACCTTGCGATGCCCGAAATCTATCTTGTTGGCACTTGTCGGCTTATTCCCAAGCCTTGTTCCGCCACCAAGAACCACCGCCGACTTGCCCGCGTTCGTTGAGGGATCAATAACATCAAACGGCACGCCAACACATTCAAGCCGACCTGTCGGCATGATGCCCAGATCGTTCGTCTTGCCCTGGTCGGTCCAGCCGCCCTTGCCATCACCATCGCGTTCATCGCTAAATCCCATCGTACAATGCTTCCGCAAATCGATCTGGAGGAACTTGCCCGACCCAGCCAGGCCCGACGCTCGGTGATCCAGGCTGACCGCCCCCAGATTAGTGAGCAGCTTGTGCAGCACCTTACCGTAATTGCCGACTACCTTCCCATCGCCCCATCGCAGCATCGTTGACACTACCTGCACACTCTTGCCGTTCTTGCGCATCGCTATCACGCCGGGGGACGCCAGGTGCTTCCACTCCTTGCCTTCAACAACCTGCCAGCGGGCAAGCGTACGTTCCGTCAGCTCGGAATTGCTCACACCATCGACAAGCGGCTGGCCGCGTTTGACAATCGCCATCCGAATCTTCTTCTCGTAAACAAACGGACGATCCTTCCAGCTCTCGGCGTTATCGAATGCGGGCATACCAGCAATCTTGGGCAGGAACTTCGCTTCATTGCAGATCACCAATAGCGAGGCACCGGCGTCAGTAGCTTTCTTGACACTCTTGCTCTGCGATCCATCCAACACCCGCCCGTGCGGCATCCAGAGTATCAGATCCTTCTCGCTCCACTCGTGTTCATCACCACTGGCCAGATCCGTAATCTCAACACCCATCTGCCCCGCCACGAAGCCCTTTGCGGCCGCGTCGCCGGCGTACCAAACCCGACGGGTGGGCAACTTTGTGACAGGTGCCTGAACCAAACGTTCGAAGACAATATCTGCAACCGGCGAGACGCCGACCACAGGTTCGAGCTCAAGCTGGCTCAGCAGGACGACTCCCTTTCCGTGGCGGAACTCAAGCAGCGGACTCAGGGCCAGACGAACACCGTTTTCCAACAGAGGACGCACTCGCCCAACAGTTGGTTTCTGATAACAGTTAACCGCTACCGCGCCGGGAACCTTGTAACTGGCTTCCTTCCCGCGATTATTAGGCCACCAGGACAGGTCCACATCATTCAGCCCGGCAAACAGTAGACTATTTGATGCCATACGCCAAGCCTGCGGCATCTCCACGCCGCGGTCCATCCGAAGCGACAGCGGCAGCCACGATAGCCACGCCTTCTGCCCGCTGCACACAACCTTTCCTCCCGCTTTCACAAACGCGAGAATCTCATCACGTGCGGCCACTACCGTCTTGTCCAGGCCGTGCCTGCCGATTACCAGCACGTCCAGACCCTTGAGCTTTTTGATATCGGCGACCGGCTTGAATGCCAGCCCAAGTTTCTTCATTGCAGCGCCAGTCATGCCGGCAGGATCATACAGACCGATCTTCGTCTTCGACTTGGCGGCAGCGATCCGGGGCGGAAAAATATCCAAATCCAGTCCAATCGTGTGTGACCCCTTCTTGCTGCCTTCGAACTCTATTGTGATACGTGCGGGAGTCTTCTTCTTCACAGCCGGAAGCTTGAAGCTCACCGGAACATCAACCACCTGTCCCTGGGCAATCTTCAGCTTCATGTCAGCCACCGTCTGCGTCTTGCCGTTTACCGTCATCTTCACAGTGACGCCGGTCTTCAGATCATCCATCGTCTCATTCACCACGCACAGCGTTCGCTTGAACTGGCTGCCTGCATAAACTGCCCGCGTGCGATCCACAAAGTAGGCAAACTTCGGAGCCCACAGTTTGGCATATTCATGATCAACATTGTCATGCTTTTTCGTCAGCTCGGATTTGTGCTCCAGACTTATCATCTGATCACCCGCGCCGCTTACCCTAGCCCGTCGCCAGTGAGGAATGATCGACCGTAGATACTCCAACACCCCCTCATATCCGAATTCGCCAGACTGCTTGGGCCCCTTCATCGCAAACATCTTCTCATAGTGCTTCGGCCCCAGACTCGCCATGCCGGAAGTGAACAACCCTCCCCATCTGCCGACAAAGAGCGGCAGAGGCCTGTCGATTGCCCAACGGCTTGGGAACTCCGCGGCACTGAGCAGCGAATATGACGAGCCGGATACTATCGGATAGTCCAGATTGGCGATTTCGTAATGAGTTCGCTTCTTGACACTGCCGTCCGTGATGTACGGCGAATTCCCGAAGGAGCGATGAATATCAATGGGCCTGATCGAGTCAAACCTTTCGATCACGCTTTTCGCCCAGAGTATAGTGTCACAGCCGCCAACAGGCTCGTTGCCGGCACACCACATTGCAACTGAAGGATGATTGCGATCTCGCTCGATCCATTCCTGTATGACACGGGATGTGTTCTTCTTGAACTCAGGCGTGAGCGATTTGGTTGGATGATGCCAGCCCGATTGCACCTTGATGAACATGCCCTCCTCATCGGCAATCTCCAAGAACATCGAACTGGGCTTCTGGACCAGACAAAGCATATTGACGCCCATTTTCTTGTACTTCCTCAGCGCTGTCCGAATGCCGGGGACATCCTGCAGATGATGCTGCCCCCGTCCGAAAGCCAGAGATTGCTGATGAAAGCGGACCACTTTGCCGTTAATCCGGAAATCACCACCATCTATCCAACACTCGGCAAAACCGAATCGCTCGCGATGTGTATCGATAAGCTTACCGTTCTGCTTAACCTTGGTCTCTACTATATATAGATACGGATCATCAGGCATCCACAAGTGCGGATTCCGCCACCGCCCAGGCAGCACGCACCCCAACTTTCTGCCTGCCCTGATAGTGAACTTTCTGCGCCCCAGGTCCACCGATATCTTGCCATCCTTGTCCAGTACGACCGCCTCCAGCGTTATCTTTGCCGGGGTGACCGTATCGTTTACCAGGCGATAGGCTGCATCCATTTGTTGGTTACGAAAGCTCGTCTTGCAGAACACTTTCTCCACAGCAATCTTTGGCCTGCTCCGAAGACATATGTCATCCCACACGCCCTGACGAGGGGTATGTACTCCCTCCATCATTATCTGAGGCCATATCTCACCATAAGCAATTTCGTGCCGCCAGACACGCAAGTGCACTTCGTTCTTCTGCCCAGTTTTCACAGCTTTTGTGATATCAACGGCAAAAGCAGTCGCATCACCGAGGTGAGTTCCGCAGAGTTGGCCGTTCACCCAGACTGCCACCTCGAAGCCTGCGCCCATGAACTGGATCTCGATCTGCCTGCTCTTCCATTCGACTGGCACTGTGAACTCTCTACGATACCAGCACTTTGCCGCGTTACCCTTTTCGCCATTTGCAGCCTGATGCGGCAAGAGCATCTTGCCCGTCCATCCGTCGGTCGGCAGCTTGACCTTCGTTTGGACCGCGGGCAGGGGCGAATCAGGCTTCGCAAACAGCGTGGTATTCTTGAGACTGTAAGGGCGGCCGCCAATTGCCTTCCAATCCCACTGACCATTCAAGGAAATGAAACCTCTCTGCGGCGAGGCGATAGCCTGATAGTACGCTCGCGGCGCAGGCATTATCGCCCGAGAAGGAACATCTGCCTGCAGTCGACAGCAATCATAGACCGTGACGACACCCGCGCAAGACAGCAATACGAGAACCAACAACCCGCGTTGAATAATAGACATCCCTTTTGCTCCTTCAGAAACGGTGTGGAGAGAGAACATAGTCTATCAGGATAGCTCGACGCAGGGAAGCTCACAAAATGCGTTATTAATGACGGAAATGGCGTCTATATGTATGCTTATCGAATACATATCACATGCCCTGAGTAACACAGACCGGCAGTAGGAGTCGAATTTATGCTCCTCGCCGGTTGACTTCTGGGGGCATTCCCATTACAAATCTCACTCTGCGATCCAGCCGGAGATTGCCGGAAGCTGCCCGCAGGTGGCTTGGAATGAAGCACTTGCCGCCTGCCGCCAAGCCGACCTCTGGCATCGCACAGGCTCAAGCGCCCGTAGCTCAACCGGATAGAGCAGCGGTCTTCTAAACCGCAGGTTACAGGTTCGAGTCCTGTCGGGCGTGGTAATGCAACATACAAAGGGCCCACCATTTATGGTGGACCCTTTGTGCATTTGCCTATTCTCCGTATCACGGTGCATCGCTCAGCCCATCAACGGCAAGCTCCGCACACGTTGCCGACAAGTCTGCCGCTGAACAGGCAATCGCCTTTGAGCAACTGCCTGCTCACAAAGTCAGAATCGTTACTCCTCCATGCCGGGAATCACGAAGACCGGCTTGGCCTTTTCAGGCAACCTGTCCTGCGTACTGGCTGCGATCAGGATCAGTAGCGAGACTCTGTCGCCCGAATCAAGCGTGACGCTCTCGATGGCTACTCTTGGATACGGGTTCTTGAAAGCGAAGTTATACAAGCCCGGGAACGGCGACTTCTTGCCCTTCCATGCCATACCGGGGTGATAGTCGTCAGGCGTGCGGCTGATCCTGCACCAGTCCTGCACGTCCTTGCCGTAAAGAACATGCCCCTTCACATGCGAACCGTCGACGTACTTCACGTCATACTCCAATACCGGATCGTTCGGCTGCAACAGGTTCGTCCACAGGCTGGTAATCAACAGGTTCACTTGGGCCGCCTTCCTGCGAACCGGCAGCAGCACCTTCCTGGCACCCTTCAGATTGTACTTATTTGAGTAGAAACCCACGCAGCTCTTGCCGCTATTGGACTTCGGGTCAACTATCTTGTATTCGATACCCTTGAACACGTTCTTGCCCAGCGGCAGGCCATGAAGCCCCGCTTGCGGAGCATTCCATACCCCACCGACGAAGCTCGCATTGCATGAGCGGGAAATGTCGATGGACTTGAAGCCGAGATGCGATACGTCGGCAGCTTTCTCTGCCTTCTTCCTGATCTGAACGGTGGGCACGTTGGCGAGGATCGGACGAACAAAAGCCCTGGCCTGCTTGGCCTGGTTGTATTCCCCCTCCCACGTAACCTGATCAATGAACCAATGTCCCTTGCCCCTGCGCACCGAGGCAAAAATCGCGGGAGTTACCAGCTTCTCTATGCCATCACCGGGAGCAATATCCACTGTGTGCTTGGCAATCCGCGGTGCGGGAGGATTCTGAAAATAGACCCAACCGGACCTGCGCCAGTACACGCTGTCACCTGTAACGCCTAACCCCAGTCCGCGCTTGGCCAGCTTCACCGGCCGCTTGAGAAACAGCGGATTGATCTTCACGTCAGCCCCCACGAGTTTGCTCAAGAGCTGAGCGTGCTCAGGCGCGGGCTTGTGCAGCCACACAACACCGCCTGCCCGCACGAACTTGTCGAACTTATCCTTGTGCCGCGCAAGCTCGTCAAGGCTCTCCCTGTCACAATTCACCATTATCAGGCTATACGCAGACAGGTTCGCGATATCATCGAGACGCCCCGAGAGATTCCATGGTTCCACACCGATTGCCTTGAGGAATCTGAACACCTTGCCTTTGCGATCTGCGAGCAGGCCTATCGGCTTGGGCGCGAGCGATCCGCACGTATCAACATATTCCAGCAAGTTTGCCAGAACTTTGCGGGCTACCGGCTGCTGATCGAACATCGAAACCACCGGCAATTGAACCGCCATTATCACGCCCCTACCGTGAGGAATCTCCAGAACGACCGCCTCCTTAAAGCCGCCCGCACAATCAACTATCGCCTTGGCGGTAAAATCTTCAGGCTTCTTGAAGGTGTGGTCGGCCAGTAGGAAATTCTCACGCCAGTGTCGCAGATGCTGCTTGCCGATACCCTTGAGCACCGGATGATCCGGATACCGCGGGAACGCCATGGTAGTGCATGAGCCGAGTGTGTCGATCTTGTGCAAAACCGTCGGATCCGCGTCATCCGGCAACATAATGGTCGAAGTCGCCTCGGTGACTTCCAGCTTCACCGGCAGATACTCCGGCGTGCTCTTGCCTCCGAAGACAACTATCCGTCCGCCTTCGCTGCAGAACCTGTCGATCTCCTTTTCCTGGCCCGGCAGCTTTGTGATGTCGCCGGAAATCAGTAACACATCTATGCCCTTCAGGTCCAACTTGCACACGTCGAGCTTTCGCACCTTGACGCCGAGTCGCTTGAAGGGTTCCATATTCAAGCCTATCGCACCATAGTTGGCCGTCAGCTTGAGCTTGGCGAGTGTTTCCGGGAATATCTCGATAGGCTTTTCTGCGCTGAACTGTAGCTTCCCGCCCGTGAAGGTATCCACTATGAATTTGCCTGCAGTGGGCTTGGCAACGTTTGGCAGAACAACAGGCACGTTTGTTCGCTTCATGCCGGCCGGTTCAAGTTTTGTTTTGAACTCACCTGAGCGCAGAGCCTTTCCACCGGTCGTAGCGAGTCGCCACTTAACCGTGATATCCTGCGTTTCGAGCGTATCATTTAGCGTCGTCAGCGTGCGCACAATCTTGCTATTGGCAAAGTAGCATGAGCGATACTGGTGAATGAATGTGGCGATGGGCTTAATCAGCCGGGCGTAAATCTCGATCAGCGGAGTGCTGGTTGGCGTGATTACCGGACGACTGGCCGGGTACAGCGGCGTCCACGGATACATAGCCGTCACACCGGCGATCCTATGTCCTTCGATTGCCTGAGCCCACATGACAGCGGCTCCGGCATAGGCGTACTCGCCAACGAACGCTTCATCGCCAACTAATCCTGCAAGCGAGCTCGGCGTAGATCCCAACAGCGGGTACGCCTCGCCAATGTATAACGGCTTCTTGCGATCCCAAAACCAATCCTTGATGCTAAATGACTGCAGCGGGAACGTAGTCCATCTCGTCGCGATGGGATACGTCTTGCCCATGCCGGCAGTACCGGGATAGTGGGCATTGTAGATATCGGCGACATTATAAAACACCGGCCCGGATCCGTCGTACATGATCGGGCGCGATGGATCCGTCTTCTTGGTTATGCGCCCCATTCTTCGGAACTCGCGAATCGTCATCTGGACCGCTGCCTCGTCACCGACGACAGCCGAGGGGCCCTTCGGCGGTAGGAGATATCCGCCTTCGTTCTCGATACTGCGTATCACCAGGCTCGGATGGTTGAACTCGCGAAGCACCCACTTGGGATAGTACGTGGCGCACGCCTCCCAGAATCGCTTGTCGGAGAATTTCTGCTTGAGCGGAATAGTGCTCATTATCGCTTCAGAGATAACCATGAGTCCCACCTCGTCGGCGATGTCGAACATCATTATCGGGAAAGGCTCGGCGTGATAGCGAACGAGAGTAACGTTGATATTGAAGAATGATTCAAGGTAACGCTTGACGCCATACCATACCTTCGTCTTACAACCGCCCATCGGAAAATCTCTGGGCCATCCGGCTGCGACGCCGGGCTTGGTCGCAATACCGTTTATCCGGAACACAGGGCCATCGCACCAGAACTCACGATATCCAAATCGCGCGTCGAAGCGATCCTGCAATTTCGAGCCATCGGTAAGTTCTATCCGCATACGGTACAGCTTCGGCTTCTTCGGCCACCACATCTTCAGCGAATTCGGCGTGACGGGGATGACATGATTGATCACATTCAGGCCAGGCTGAAGTGTGACTACCTTTCGGCCGCCGTCGAGCACGGGCTTGTTCCCATCCATGACGCTATATCGCAGGACAACCTTGCGACTCTTGGAATTGGGGTTGCGAACGATGGTTTTGGCGACAAGATTACGCTTGCGTATAGATGGCGTGATGTACGTATTTTCCACTGCCATCGGCGAAGAGGCCACGATGAATATGGGATCCATAATGCCAGCGGGCGACAGCATGCCAGTACTTGGCCTGATGAGCAGATTCCCGCCTATGCCAGTTCCCTGGTGATTGGTGGATATCTTGTAGAAATTCCGCTGCCAGTCAGGACGAATGGAACTGATCCAATCCGTAATTGCAACTAGCAGCTCGTTCTCTTGCGACAACTTGGCGGCACTGGTGAGATCGACGATGAAAGGCATGCGATCCGTATGCCCGCCTCCCACGCGTTTCCCATTGAGGAACACATCCACCTTGAACCGAACGCCGCTCAAGTGCAGCTCAATCTTCTTGCCCTTCATC
>CBDUQP010000059.1:0-19131 GCA_965369385.1 uncultured Phycisphaerales bacterium | reverse complement strand
CGGACCTAACGCGACATGCCGAGGGCGCCAGTCGCCCTGTCATCATTAGAACGCGACATCTGAAGAAGTTCTATCAGATGGGCGAGGTGACAACCCAGGCACTCCGCGGGATTGATGTTGAACTGTACCGTGGCGAGTTTATCTGCGTCATGGGACCGTCTGGATCTGGAAAGAGTACCTTCTTTAACATGATAGGCGGGCTGGACTCACCCACTTCAGGTAGAGTCTTCATCGACGAAGTCGACGTCGCCCAGCTCAACGCGGTGGAACTGGCGTTCCTGCGTTGCCGCAAGATCGGGTATATCTTCCAGTCATACAACCTTGTCCAATACATGACCGCACTCGAGAACGTTACTGTACCCATGGCGTTTTCCGGAACCGCTCCTGACGAAGCCAGAGATCGCGGAATGGGGCTGCTCGAAATGGTCGGACTGGCAGATCGATGGTTCCACAAGCCCATCGAAATGTCCGGCGGACAGCAGCAGCGAACAGCTATCGCCAGATCGATGGCAAATAACCCGTCCGTCCTGCTATGTGACGAACCCACTGGCAATCTGGACCTCAAGACAGGTGCGGAAGTCCATGACATACTTATGCGTCTCAACAAGGAAAGAGGCGTTACCGTGATATGTGCCACGCACGACCACAGGCTTATCGACATGGCCCACAGGATCATGTGGGTTCGCGATGGAATGGTCGAACGATTTGTAGACCGAAGTGAAGTCACCGTTCAAACCGGTGCTATCGGAGGCGAGGAGAATGATGAGTAGGTTAAGGTTCCCCGTAGCATTCTCACTGGCCCTGATTGTCGCAGCCGGCGCGTTGACAATGCCCCGCAGCGCAAGTGCCGCAGACGCCACCGAGATGAAGTTCCTCAAGGATGTCAAGGAACTCACGTCCACTCCGCATCGCCGAAGCGGCCTTGCCGATGGAAGTCTGAAGGCCGCCGCATACATTGAAGCACGCCTCCGTAGCATCAAGGGTATCGAGTCGGTCATGACACAGGACGTACCTGTAGTCCAGCCGATCAACACCCAGTGCGAACTGTACGTGAATGGCAAACAGATTATTGCCAAAGACGGCAAGCAGGTGCTTTACGCCGCCCGCCCGAATGCGACGCAAGCGTCGATCACTCCCGCCGAAGGTCTCAAGGGAAAGACGATCTACGTGCGCGGCGGCCGCGCACACGAATACGGCAGGAACACGGCAAAAGGCAAGATCGTTCTGGTCGACTTCGACTCCAACCAATACTGGCGTGACGCCTTCGCATTTGGCGCTATCGCCGTGGTCTTCGTCGGCGACGACACCAAACCTGCGGCACATGCATGGCACCACGACACCATCCCCGTCCTTCTGCCGCGATTCTACATCAGCAAGGCCGATGCGACAAAACTCGGGCTCCTGACCGGTTCGGCAGACATGACGATCAAGGCTGCCTGCGAGTGGAAGCAACTATCCGGCAAGAACGTGATCGCGATTATCAAGGGCACCAAGGCCGATAGTTTCGATACCGACAAACGCGAAACTGTCGTATTCGCCGCATCGCTCGACTCGCTATCCGAAATCCCCATGCTCGCGCCTGGCGCAAGAGATGCCGCCAACTGCGCCATCCTGCTGCAAATGGCAGAAGACTTCGCCAAGAACCCACCCGCACGCGATGTTATTCTCTGCTTCTTTGACGGGCAGACCATGAATAACCTTGGGGCACGCGAATTCTACGGCACGATCTTCCGGGACAAGACAGCCGCCATAAACGCAAATACCAAAACCCTCGAAGACCGCAAGAAGATGCTCCAAGAGGAACTGGAGTTCTTCCAACTGGCGGCAAAAATACTGCGCAGAGGCGCCGACAAAATCCGCACAATACCCCAAGGCGCGGATATGAGCAATGCCTACAAGCCGACAATTCGGCTGCTCAAGCACCAGGCCGCAAAAGCCAGCGGAACCATCGTCGAAATCCTCCGGCCGCTGCGAATCAAGATCGCCATGGCGCAGATGCGGATACTCGACCGCCATGCGTTGCTCACCAAGAGGATCGAGAAGTTCAATGCCAAGACCGAGGAAGACAAGAAGAAACTCGAGTCGATGCAAAATGAGCTGACCACAGTGGCAGGCAAGTTCGAAGATGCCAAAGCCACCATCGCCAAACTCACGCCCAAACGCGAGCAGCTTGAACTTGAAGATCGCACATGGAACAGCATCCGCCGATTCCTGGCAAACAAGAAACTCCTCAAGCCAGACTGGAACGAGAGCTTCAAGAACGATCCAGAAGCCAAGAGAAAGCTGCTCATCCCCCTTGCAATCAATCGCTACGACAGCCTCATGGCAGATACGATTGATATCTGCAATACCCGCCAAGCGGAGCTGAAAGCAAAACTGGTTGCTCTCGATAACGGTATCACCATCCGTAACACCATCGTCCGTAACCGCAACATACTGCTGCACATGAGCGTCAACCTCGGAGATATGCACAAAACATGGACGCTCATCCATGGTGATGATTCGCCGAACATGCGGCTCGATACCGAAGGCAAGTCCTGCTACACCGCACTGTTCACCACCGCAAGGCAATCCGCCAACGCCCTGTCAGGCTCCGTAACCCATTTCAGCAAAGCCGCCACCGAGAAGAAATACAGCAGTCGCCTGTTCGCACCCGGAAAGTTCATTGACTCCGGAGCCGCAGCCAGGCTCTATGCTGTGCCCAACCTCGCGGCAATGACCGCAATGGACACCCTGCCCCGCCAGGGACAACCGGCCGACACGCTCAAGGCACTTAACATCCAAGCCGTCATATCGCAGGGAACAGAGTTCATCGCGTTTTCACGCGAATACCTGTCGCGAAACCTTAACGCCGGCCAGCCGTCAAAAATAGTCGCCTCTATCGACGAAGCAATCTGGAGCGGAAACAAGCCCAGCGGACCCAGCGTAAACAGCGCAGCCGGCGGCAGCGCCCTGAACACACAACCAGTCACCGGTGCCATAATCGCACTGTCATTCGGTGCCGCGGCGCCAGCTGTCTCCGAAACCCCGCCCGGTACGTCAAGCTTCATCATCCGCAAGACCGGCGCAACCGGTTTCTATGATATGCCCGCCAGGTACGGTGAACTCACTAGGTGGCTGCCCTTGGCTGTCACGTTCGACGCTGCCACCGAGGATGGCCCAAGTCGCGGGCTGGTCTCCCAGATTATCTCGGATGACGCCAAGGCAACTGCGATGAAACCCGGAGCACTGGCAGGTATAACCGTTACCCGAGTTCGCCCCAAGTGCATTGTTACCTACGGTTCAGCTCGCCCCGCGATCATAAAAACCCTCGCCATGCGAGACATATCCACTGCCGAATTCCCAAAAAAGGAATTCCTGCTGCTGGAGCAAACCGACATCATCGGCGTCTTCGCACCCTACAACGCCAGCGGCATAAAACTGTTCAATAAGCGTGGTGCGGTTCTGCTGAATAATTCCAAGGAATTCCCCAACGGTACGGGAATCTCCGTGATTGATCCGTTTGAGCATCCCGAAGCCCTCGCCATCACTGCCAACGACATCTTGACCCTGAATGCCGCACGCCTCACCCTGCTGTACGACAATAAGATCGACCAGCCGACACTAAGGGAACTTTCAAGCCGCGCCAGCGAACTTAACGATCCGGCAACGCACCGCAAAGATGGAAAGGCAGACAACCGCACACACGAAGAACGCTGCGGCGACCAGGCTGCATCGGCCGAGATTTCACGGCGGGTGTATAACCCACTCGTCGGAGTCCTTACCGACTTGGTAACGGCGGTAGTGCTGCTATTGCTTCTGGCGATCCCCTTCTCGTTCGCCCTTGAACGCCTTATCATCGGTACGCCGCACATTTACCAACAGATAGGCTGGTTCACCGCATTCTTCATGGCGACTTTTGGCGTACTGTTCTTGGTGAACCCCGCATTCAGGATCGCTTCCACGCCGATTATCATCTTCCTGGCATTCGCGATTATCCTGCTGAGTACGCTCGTTATCTTCATCATGCTCCGCAAGCTGCAAACCGAAATCAGCAAAATGCGAGGGCTCTCCAGCTCAGTGCACAGTGCGGACGTTTCCCGCCTGAGTACCATGATGGCTGCCGTCAGCATGGGCATCTCCACGATGCGTCGTCGCCCACTGAGGACGTTCCTCACCGCAACCACCGTAGTTCTGCTGACATTCACAATCCTTACGTTTGCATCGTTTGGCAGTGAATGGGGAATCAGGCGGACCTACGAAGGCCCGATGAGCGACAGTTCACCGCGAATCCTCGTACGCAAGCAGCTCTGGGGCGAAATCCCGAGAGGAAAGCTCGATATGCTCCGAGGACACTTCAGCCGCGTCGCTGAAGTTATCCCCAACTACTGGGTAGCGCCAACTGCCGCCGAAGTTGCCACCGCTTCTACAACCGGAGAAAACACCGCAATGATCGTAACTGACATGAACGTCAGCAAGATCATGAAAATCAATGCAGCCATCGGCCTGGATTCCAGACACCTGCAACGCCAGCCCAATCTCAAGAAACAGCTCACAGGAAAGCTGGAGCTGCTTGATGGTAACGGCATATTCCTCACACACACGCAACAGATAGTCTTGGGACTGACGCACGCCGATATCGGTAAAACTCTTATATACGGCGGGCAAACGTTCGTTTTCGCCGGCACGATCAACGATGCCATGTCGGGAATGACACTCATTGACGGTTCCGAGATTTGCCCGGTCGACTACCAGTCATCCGCCGGCGGATCGTCAACCAGCATCAAGCAGGAAGACGAAGAGCAAGAAGGTGCCAACGATATGGAGTCGGCACAGTTCCTCCGCTACAACCTTGATGACGTCGTAGTTATCTCCCCAGCCATGGCCGAGCGCATGATTGGCAAGGTACGCTCGATATCGATGTATGCCAAAGACCCCAAGGACCTGTCAGAAATTGCGGGCATGGCAACAACTGTAGCAATGCTTCCAACATATGTAGGCGAGAAAGGTGGAGTATTCCGCCTGCTTTTCACCTCGCTGTCCAGTGCCTCCGGCGCTAGCGACCTGCTGGTACCGGTGCTGCTTGGCGGTTTGATTATCTTCGCGACCATGCTCGGTAGCGTTTCGGATCGCGAACGCGAGATTTACACGTTCAGCTCACTTGGTCTGGCCCCCGCGCACGTTGCCAGCCTGTTCTTCGCCGAAGCGGCAATGTACGCAGTTGTCGGCGGCATGGGCGGATACCTGCTCGGACAGAGCGTCGCCCGAGCAATGGCATGGCTTGGTACGGTATTCGAGTTCTCCGTACCGGCGATGAACTACAGTTCCACCAATGCCATAGTGACTATCCTCATCGTCATGGGCACCGTACTGATTTCCACGATCTACCCGGCGATGAAGGCATCCAGAAGTGCCAACCCGGGCATTCAAAGATCGTGGCAAATTCCGAAGCCCGAAGGCGATCTCTTCGATATTCTTTTCCCGTTTACCGTCTCGCAATACGACATCATTGGCGTCGTGAGCTTCCTGCAGGAACACTTCGACAACTACAGCGACGCATCGCTGGGTGTCTTCGCGGCCTCCGAATCGCACATATTCCGCCAATGTGATGGCGAGATGCTCGGATTCGGATCAACAGTTGCTCTGGCACCGTTCGATCTGGGTGTGGACCAGCGTTTCGTCCTGCTCAGCCAGCCAAGTGATATCGACGGTATCAACGAGATTCGCATTCTTTTACATCGCCTCGCAGGTGCCCATGGCGATTGGCGCAGAAGCAATCGCACATTCATTGATGACCTCAGAAAGCAACTGCTGATCTGGCGTTCGTTGGGCGACGACGTGATGGATCACTACCGTCAAAAGACGCTGGATAACTGGGAAAACTTCCCGATCAAAGACGTAAACAGCGATAACATTGGAGAGCTGGCGTGAGTACTGCCGACAAAGAACTTCAAGATTTCAGAAACATGATGGAAGTGCCCTCCACTTTTGAGGACGGGTTCAGTTGGACATCATTGTTCGGGTGCCTCTTCATTGCAATGCTCATGGTACCTGGTGCCATGTACATGCAACTGCTGGCCGGCGTCGGTGTAGGCCCTGCTGCCCAGTGGGTTACCGTCATCCTTTTCATCGAGGTGGCCAGACGTGCGCACAAGAGCCTGAAGCGTGCAGAGATATTCGTACTGTTCTACATGGCCGGTGCACTTACCGCCCAGACCCAACAGTTCGGTAACCTGCTCTATAACCAGTTTTTCGCCCAGAGCCAGGCCGCTATCGGTGCGGGCATCATAGACACCCTGCCTCACTGGTACGCCCCGAAAGACCCCTCCGTCCTCGCCCAGCGTAACTTCTTCATGTGGGAGTGGGCACCGGCGGTCGGCATCCTCATGTTCCAGACCATCCTCGGGCGATTCAACAGCTCGATGCTTTCATACGGTCTGTTCAGGGTTGCCAGTGACATGGAAAAACTCCCATTCCCGATGGCACCCATCGGCGCACAAGGCATTCTCGCACTCTCCGAACAGCAGAGCGAAGAAAGCGGCAAAGCCACCGATGAGGAAACCGCCGGCAACTGGCGATGGAGGGTATTCAGTATCGGCGGCGCACTTGGCCTGGCCTTTGGTGCTCTATACCTGGCCTTGCCCACTGTATCGTCCGCCTTCCTGGGAAAACCGATTACCATCTTCCCCATACCGTTCGTGGACTGGACAGACAAGACCAGCAGCTTCCTGCCTGCCGTTGCCACCGGTTTAAGCCTCAACCTGGGACAGCTCATCGTTGGCATGGTACTGCCATTCTTTGCAATGGTCGGAAGTTTCATCGGATTGATGATAACCGTGATCGCCAACCCAATCCTCTACGGACAATGGTTACCCGAGCTGGGTCTTGACATGCTCCCCAGTTGGAATGCTTCCAATCCCGACACGATCAAGACACTCTACAGTAATAACATCGACTTCTACTTCAGTTTCACGCTCGGTGTCACAATCATCGTCGGTATCATCGGCGTCACCCAGCTCATCCGGGGACTGTACGGTGTATCAAAGCACCGCAAGGACAAAGAACGAGCAGAAATACAGGCCGGAGAGCAAGTCGTCTCGATTACCGAAGAACTCGACAAGAGAAAGACCCGTGGCGATATCAGTCCGACAATAATAATCGCCGGATACACCGCCACCTCCATGGCCTACATCCTCCTCAGCGGATACCTCATTAACTGGCATCCTACCGTCATGATAGTACTGGTGTTCTTTGCCTTCCTGTATACGCCGCTCATCAGTTACGTAACCGCACGTCTTGAAGGTATGGCCGGCCAGGTTATCGCAATCCCGATGGTCCGCGAAGCAGCGTTCATACTTTCCGGATATCGAGGAGGTGTTGACATCTGGTTCCTTCCGGTTCCATTCGCCGACTACGGTCGAGCTACCGTCCTGTGGCGGCAGGCGGAGTTGACGGGAACTCGCTTCTGGTCGATCTGGAAAGCGGAGATATTCCTCATCCCGATCGTACTGCTGGCTGCCATCTTCTTCTCACAGCTCATCTGGGGCCTTGCCCCTGTGCCCGGGCCACAATACCCCTACGCCGAGATGATATGGGAACTCAACGCGAGTATGTCGTGCGTGGTATTCTCATCCACGCTAGGCGGATACAGCGTCTTTGAAGAAGCATTCAGCCCGAAGCTGCTGGGCATAGGCATGGTCTTCGGTTCCATAGTGTTCAGCTTCATGTGGATATTCAAGATTCCTGCAATGCTGATCTACGGTATAATCAAAGGCGTTAACCAGACATTGCCCCACGTGGTCCTCCCACAGTTCATCGGTGCTCTCATCGGACGCTATTACTTCAAGCGGAAAATGGGGCTTAAGTGGCAGCAGTACATACCTGTTGTCGCAGCCGGTTTCTCGTGCGGAATGGGACTGATAACCGTCTTCAGTATCGGTATCACGTTCCTTGCGAAGTCCGTTATTAACTTGCCGTTCTAAGACTATGTCGCACCAATGATGTCAGGTGGCAACCTGCGGGCGTAAGTCGGCAGGCCAAACTCAGAACTTTACAAGCCCGATAGATTCGACGGGATAAAAAACTAGCCGAGAGGTTACTGAAATAATGGCACAAGAGATTATTATTGAGTGCAGGGATCTCAGCAAGATCTACCGTATGGGCGATCAGGAAGTTCACGCCCTGCGAGATATGGATCTCGACATATTCAGAGGAGAGTACCTTTCGGTCATGGGCCCCAGTGGTTCGGGCAAGAGTACCCTCTTTAATATGGTTGGCGCGCTGGATAAGCCCTCCAAGGGAACCGTCAGCATCGCCGGTGCGGACCTTACTTCGCAAACCAGTTTGCAGTTGGCGCATTTCCGCAATCACCACATAGGATACGTTTTCCAATCGTTCAATCTCATTCCGTCACTTACTGCAGAGAAGAACGTGATGATGCCGTTGCAGTTCTCCGGACTCGACAACGACGGATGTCTCGAGCGAGCGCTTAAGGTGCTTGAGGAAGTCGGGCTCAGCGACAGGACGCATCACCGCCCCAACGAGCTTTCAGGCGGCCAGCAGCAGCGTGTCGCAATCGCCAGGGCACTTGCGATGGAGCCGACGATTATTCTCGCCGACGAACCCACCGCAAACCTCGACGTTAAAACAGGCGAAGACATCATCGAGATACTTCGATTCCTCTGCGACACTCACGGTGTTACGGTTATCACCGCTACACACGATCACAAGATGCTCGACAAGTCCGATCGCATTCTCTGGATCAAGGATGGACAAAAGGACCGCCTCCAGAAGCGTGCAGACCTCGATATTCGTATCGGGCATGTCGGTTAACATATCAGTCTTAGGATAAACGAGATGGCCCAGGATAATCCCGGCTCAAAGAAACGCCGAATGAAGGGAGCATCATGGGCCATGGCAGCGTTCTTCGCTATCGGTTTCTTCCCCACCAAAATGCAGGAAGGCCCGCAAATTGCCTCCATGCTGGCTGCGGGAGCAATGGTCATTGTCGGCATGAGAAGCCGCGATATGCTACAGGGCGTAATCCGGGGGGTGCTTCTCGGCATAATAGCCGGTATCAGTATCACACTGGCAATGTACCAGGTTAATGTGGATCATTTTGATAAGATCGCACAGACGGCCGCTCGTATCGCGCAACAAAACGTAACCTCCCGACCGGCAGATCAACCCACCACACAACCCACCTCCAAACCCGACGAAACATCCGCCGATACTCCCGCAAAGACAACAGCCAAAGAACACGCTACAGTCAGACGCCCTTGGATATCGCCGGATATCCAACCTGCCGACGAGGACTCCCCCGAAGCTACAACCCAACCAACCGGATACTGGGTAGACACGCCGGAACTCCAACGAGAGCACAAGAAGGCAGGCAAACATGCAGTCAGCAACACCCACGACATGGCCAGATACGCTATCCCCCTGACCTCTCTTACATGCGCACTGCTGGGCGGAATATTCGGGCATATGGCAAGCCGCAGACGCAAACTCCTCGAAGACCAGTGGAGACAATAACGTGGAGCAAACCCCATGACCCTCCGCTCAGTAATCATTGGTCTCGTGTTCGCTGCCGCCATCGCCGCGTTCGGATATATCAATGATGGCGTAATGCTTGTCACCTTCCTTGTGGGCAATCATCTGCCCATTTGCGTGTTCGGTTTTCTGGTCCTCTACACCACCATCATCAACCCACTGATTGGGGGAATTTCCAACCGCCTGAAGCTGAGTGCTACCGAACTGATAGTAATCACTTCCATCGCCCTGGTGGCGTGCAGTGTTCCCGGAAGCGGGCACATGCGGCTCTTCACCTCCACGCTGGCACTGCCCACACACTATGGCGAGACCATAAACAGTTGGAAGAAAACCGAAGTCCTGGACTACGCCCCGCCGGGAACCATCGTCGGACGCAAAGAGGTAACCGACGCCGACGGAAAGTCCAAGATGCAGTACGATCCGGAAGTGATGGACGACTTCATCAGCGGCAGCACCAGCCGCGGTAAACCAATCCCGCTCACCACCGAAGCCGTATTCTCCGAAGATCACATCCCGTGGAGCAAATGGGCGCCCGCCCTCAAAACATGGCTGCCATTCATGCTGCTTATGGGCCTATCGGTGATCTGTATGGCGTTGATTGTTCACCGGCAGTGGTCAACAAAGGAACGCCTGAGATATCCAATCGCAGACTTCGCGGTAACGCTCACAGGACAGAAAGCCATCTCCGGCGCCCCCAATGGTCTATTTCGAAGCCGCCTTTTCTGGCTTGGGCTCGGCGCGATATTGAGTTTACGCATCATAAACGGCCTGCATGCTTGGTACGGCGGACCGGACATCCCGCTCACATTCGACTTCACAGCCATCAGCCAGCTCTGGCCTGAGTTGATGAGCACTGACTCCGGGCGGGATCTACTGCACGTTGCCCTATACCCAACGGCGGTGGCATTCGCCTATTTCCTGGCGAGTGATGTAAGCCTGTCACTCGGTATGTCTCAACTGATAATGGTGCCCCTGACCATCCTCATGCTGAAGCTCGGCGTGAACATGCAGACGCACTACCTGGCCGGGGGCGTTGACGCGTGGCAAAGGTTCGGCAGCTATATGGGAATGGCTGTCCTTATCATCTACATCGGACGCAAGCACTACTGGAGCCTTCTCAAGGGGGCGTTTTTCCTGTCGACCAAAGCCAACGAGGCGTATCTCGTATGGGCATGCAGGATTTTGCTCATCGCCACAGCCACTCTGGTGGTAATGCTGGCCTCCATGGGAGTGGCCTGGCCATTTGCGCTGCTAGCAGTGCTCATGATCCTGATGCTGTTCCTGGTATCCTCCCGCATCAGCGCCGAAAGCGGACTGTTCTTCCTGGAACCATGGTGGCAGCCGCTTGGCGTACTGATCGGCCTGTTCGGAATGGCGTCACTGGGACCATCGGCGATTATTACTGTGGGAATGCTGTGCGTGCTGCTGTGTGCTGACACTCGCGAATGCCTCATGCCCTTCATGGCCAACATCCTGAAGATGTGCGAGACTACGAAGATCCGCCCATCTCGCACGGCGATTGGGGCTGGCGTTGTGTTCATGCTGGCGATGGCTATTGCAATCCCCGTGGTACTCTGGGCGAATTACAACTACGGACACCCCACCGCCGACTGGTGGGCACATACCGAATCACCCAAGTTGCCTTTTGATACTGCTGCCAAATGCATCAACCAGTTGCAGTTGACCGATAGCCTCGACCAGAATGCCCAGCTTTCGACCTTGGATCGCATGAGTGGCATCTTCGCTAACAATCCCGAGAAAGCTCGATTCATTGTATCTGCCGGGGCGGGTTTGGCGCTGGTTCTGGTCTTCAGCTTCTGTCGCCTGCGTTTCCCATGGTGGCCAATTCACCCGATAATCTTCCTCACATGGGGAACTTATCCGATGCGGATGCTAAGCCATTCGTTCCTGCTGGGATGGGCTATCAAGATGGCCGTCACCAAATTCGGCAGCGCAAACACATACCAGAAGACCCGCCTGTTCCTCGTAGGATGCGTTGCGGGCGACCTGCTGGGAGGCCTGGTATTCATGGTAGCTGGATGGTGGTATTATTGCAGTACCGGCGGCCACGCCCCGCCCACATATTGGGTATTCCCACCATAATCGCATCCCACGCAGTCCTGCGAATGATGGGGCTCCAGACGACCTAAGGCTTCCAACCTGCCGGCATGGTCAGCCTGGGATCCGACTGGTAGAGTACCCGCATGGGTGCGAAATGCTCATCAGGATTCTCGGACATCTCGGCTACTTTGTCCAGCGTTGTGAGAGCTTCCTGCGTGTGTTTGTCCTGAGGCTCTCCCCAAACCGGATTCACATCCCAGGGAAGCAGTTCGAGCTTGTTCAGTGCCATCAGGTCGCACACAATATTGCCACGGACCATATCCCAGCCGACAGGATTCCAAGCTTTCGGCCCGCCCAGTCCGAACAACTCAGGTGCAAGCTTGCCAGCCCCGGCAGAGTTTCCAGCCCGTACCCGCTGCCATGAACTTCCCTTTCGGCATGTCCAGAGTGTCGAAATCTATCTTCATCAGCTTCCGTTGTTTCTGGTCGATCTGGGCATCCACCTGGACCCACCTGCGATCCACGGCACTCCAGTACTCGCATATCCAATGGTTCTCGTATTTTCCACGTCCCCAAGTATACGTCGCGTATCCGGCTCGAGCCCTGGCGGGAATTCCGTGGTGTCGGAATATCGAACATGTGAGAACAGCGAATTGCCGGCAATTGACAACCAGACGGTTCTTCAGCTCTCGCCGGGCAGTGAGCCCTCGGCCGTCCAAACGCCGGATCCGTTCCAGCATGTCTGCCACTTGGCGGACCTTCCAGCCCTCGTTTTGCTCATCACGTGGTTTAAGCTTGTAGAGCCACGTAAGCCCGCCATGGACAAAAACGCCTTGAACCGCTGCTACGATCCTCTTCGGGTCCGATGGCAGCCCCTCATAGAGATCCACGCTACCCTTGGGGTCGGTCATGGCACTGTGAGCGGCGTAATACTCCAGCATATTCTCCCCAGATGGTTCCATCCTATTACCGCCAGAATGCCCACTGCCGCCCTCCTGCTGGCATCCTTGCAGAGACCATACAAGCAACAGAAGGAGACATGCCCGCACTGCAGCAGCAAGACCAGAATAGCTATCTTTCATGGCAACTCCATCAATGGCCGCACCTGCGATCCCGGGATCAGTCTTGCGGGTAGACTATTATGCGGTCGTGAATCAGCATTATGATATCATTCTTGCCGTCGCCGGTCACATCTCCGAGCTCAACCGCACGCGGTTGGCCTGCTTGTCTCTCGCGGCCGTAGCGTGAGCTGCCACCACCGCGCGGCTGCTCGAATACCTTGAACCTGCACGCCGAAACAAGCGAGGCATTCCGGTCGAATGTCAGGATATCCAGATAGCGCTTGGCGGGATCCACAAGCACAATATCTTCCAGACCGTCACTGTTAACGTCGCCAACCGCGATTGCCCCGTAATACGCCCCCTTCACTCCCGATTCATACGTGGCAATCTTGCGAAGCTCGTGTGTCATGCCGACAATGGGAATTCGTATCATGCGATTGACGCCGCAAACCATAATGCTCAGGCCACTGGGACCGCCGAAGTTTCCTGCCAGAATCTTCTTCACCGTCATCGCGCCAATGCGGTGTTCCTTGTCCAGCATATACGTCCCATCGCCCTGCCGCACGAGCACGCCCAAGCGTTCGCGGGCAGAGTCGAAAGTGATAATCGCCAAGCCATCCTGCCCCGGAATCTTGCATGCCGCCGTCGCTACTATGTTGCTCTGAGGGCTGGCCGACTGGTACTGATCCACCACTTTCCAACCCTTCTTCACGTCGAACACCATTGAGCGGGCGAATTTCTTGCGGGCTACCAGAATAGCAGTCGCACCCTTGGGGCCGAGTTTTGCCAGCGACATCGACGTGGGGAAGATGTTATCTACGAGACCGGCGTGAATATCGGTAGCTGTGACTGGAATGAACTTGCCGCCAGCCTGCTGACGCACGAGATGCAGTGATCCAAACGCCGGGATAACCATCACATCCTGCAACCCGTCATTGTCAATATCACCAATACGCAAGTCCTGGGGTTTGTCGGTTATCTTCTTAAGCTGAACCTCCGGGCCTGCCTTGGCATCCTTGCGGCCGAGACTGGTTATCGTGCGGAGGAAATACTTGTCCTCTTCATCGTCGCTGTCTTCGTCTTCCTCGTCGGCTTTGTCGCAGCCGATATAGACCAGATCATACTTGCCGTCGCCATTGATGTCCTTAACATCCATCGCAACCGGCTCACCCTTCACCTTCACAGACTCAGGGAACACCAGACGCCCCTTCTCCATGCGGGTGACGGCGATAAGCTTTTCCTTGATACTGAGCGCAACAATCGACTCACGCCCCTTGCCCTCAAGATCACCGGCGCACAGTTTTTGCATATCGGTCAGGCCGGGATACTTCTGCGGCGTGCCCAGGGATGTCTTGCCGTCGGCCTCGTACACCAGGAACTCGCCCCGCGTGGGATCCGAAACCACAATGTCCGTCAGCTTGTCACCGTTCAGATCGACGGCAAGCATATCGCGTTTGGACGCTTCCTTGGTATCCGGAAGCGGATAATTGAAAAGCGGGTGAGCCTCCTTCGACGCAGCCGGCGCCAATGCCCATGCATGCACACGCCCGCTCTGGGCCGACACGCTGAACAGGCACGATAGTTTGCCGAGCTTTCCGGGCTCGAAAACGCGAGGCCTCGTCATTTCAGGGCGAATTTCCGGACCGAGAACACCACGAGCAGTCTGGAGACGAACACGAAGCGGGCGCCTGGATGCGGACGTCAGTATCACCGCATCGTCGCGCCCGTCATTATTAATATCCATCAGATGGAGGCTACGTAGCTTGGCGCCGCTGGCGTAATGCTTCACCGGCCTGGCCAGCGTGCCGTCTGCCTTCTGGATAACTGCGAACATACCATTCCGCACGAGCATTGCCAGGTCAGTTCGCCCGTCACCATTTATGTCGCCGGCCACCAGATTACGCACCCCGCCGCTAATGTCTATAAGCTTAGCCTGTTGCCATTTTGGAATGGCTGGTCCAGATGTTTTGTCCGCCTTGGCAGGAGCCTGCTGCAACACAACGTGCAGTCCCTCGCCAGACAGATACGACAGATCGGGCAGCTTGTCACCGTTGACATCGGCCATCGCCAATGACAAGGCACGAACGTCAAGGTCGTACGACACACGCACATATCGCCATGCAGCTTCCCTTCCGAAGACATCATTAACGTCATCGTCCTCGATTTTTACCGCCACAGGCTTGCTGGGATCGAAGTTCTTTTTCTGCAGGAGCAGTTCCACGCGAGCCTTGGCGTTATTTACAATGACGATATCATTCAGGCCGTCACCGTTTATGTCAACCACGATGGGCTTGCCCATACCGTTCTGCAGTTTGAGTATTTCCGGCTCGTCGAAACCGTAATACTGGGCAAGACTCCCCGAAACCTTCGCCTCGGTTGATTCTTCCGCAGGGGCCTTCTTAACGGGGGCCGTCTTGGCGGGTTTCCCGGGCGCTGCGACCTGCTGCGCGCAAGCTGCGCCAAGAATCCCAATGACCAATCCAATTGCAACCACACACGATATACTGCGGCTAATTCCGAACGATTTCATGTAGACTCCCTTTCCGATCAAGAATGGCACACCAACCGGCAGGCAAGCAGAGAATTGACCAGATACCCACAGTCTGCCACCGGGCACGCACGCACCCGGCGAGCCGGCGTCAGCATAAACGCCAACTTTTTCCCGATTTTCTCTATCTCCTGCAACTGCTAATCCTTACAATAGTTTCCCAACTGGGGAAATGCAAAACATTTACCGGTAATTGCACGGTATTGGCAAACGGGAGAGTGAGATGTTTAAGAATCTTTTTGTGGGTATGTTTGTGATGTTGGTTGCGGTTTCTTTTGCATCGGCGGCCGACAAGGTGATCCTCCAGAACGGTAGCGAGATCAAAGCCCCGACGATCAAGAAGAACCCCAAGGCGGTCTTTCTGGATCTCGGATACGATGTCGTGCGGGTTCCGCGGGAGTACATAGCCAAGATAGAGACCGGCGGCGCTGCGAGTGGCAAGGACGGTACGAAAACAGCGGCCGGCGTTACCGAGAAATCAACGCCGGCGTCTCAAATCTATCGCACCGCCAAGCTCAAACCGGCAACCATCGAGGGTAACGTGAAGCGCTTCGGCGAAGCGGTGGTGATGGTCAATACGCCGGGCGGTCAGGGATCCGGTTTCCTGATCTCGCCGGACGGTTATCTGATAACCAACTATCATGTGATTGCCAACGAGACTCGTCTCAAGGTCACCGTGTTCAGCAAAGACAAGACCGGATACACGCAAGATCACTACAAGAACGTCAAGATTATCGCGATGAACCCCCGCGTTGACCTGGCACTCTTGAAGATCAACGAAGCCAAGAAGAAGTTCAAATACTCCTACATGGGCGATATGAAGGATGTGGTTGTAGGCAACGAGGTGTTCGCCATCGGCAATCCGCTGGGACTCACACGCTCGGTCAGCCAGGGCATTGTCTCCACGAGGAACCGAAACTTCGAAGGCCTGCTCTATATCCAGACGACTACCGATATCAACCCTGGAAACTCCGGCGGACCGCTGTTCAATATGAAGGGCGAAGTGATCGGCGTCACATCAATGGGCTACATGTTCTTCAGCGGATTGAACTTCGCCATCCCCACCGATGTGGTGAAGTGGTTCGTGGACAACCGTGACGCATTCGCATATAATGAAGACAATCCAAATGCGGGATTCAGGTATCTCCAAGCCCCCCATCGCGTAAAGAAAACCGCCCCGCCCAAGGGCAAACTTCCTACCGTGAGCAAATCCAACAAATAGAACAGTTCATTTTAGAGGAATCCTCGCATGAAATCCCACACTACCACGCTGGCGACTCTAACAGTAATATTCGTCGGCCTGCTGGCAATCGCCACGCCTGCCCTGGGCGCCCCCAAGTCCGCGAAAGACCCCGCACGCTACGCCCCCCAAGATGCCCTGTTCGTGGTGTCCATAGCAGACGCCACCAAGCTCACCGAGAAGTTCAAGAGCAGCACTGTATACGAACTATACAAAGACCCGGCCATGCAGAACTTCCTCGTGCCGGCCGAGAAGAACATCAGGAAGGTCATCACTGAAACGCTCGAAAACTACTGGAAGCAAGCCGGAGTCACCAAGGCCCCGGTGACTCTTGAGGATTTCCCCTGGCCGACGGGTTCGGCGATGCTCGTGCTCCGCTCCGTCACCAAGACGATCAAAAGGCCCATATATGACTACGAGGGCTGGAAACGCGGGGACGGTCGGCCGCCGATCAAGGACTACAGGGACCGTAAGATCACCCGCAATGTCTTCACCGTTGTCCTTGAGATGGGCGACAATGCCCCCGCAGCCAAGAGACTCCTGAAGAAGATCACGAAGGCTGCGACAAATAAGGGCCTTCTCCGCAAAAGTGAGACCATGGCGGGAACGAAGGTCATTACGCTCAGCTTCATCCCAAAGCCCCCCAAGGCCACCGGCGACAGCGGCCAAACTGAACAGAATCTGAAGCCCGTCATGGTGACCGGACAAGCCTGGAAGGGCAAGAAGCTCATCATAGGCAACGATGCCAAACTCATGAAAGATGTGCTCTCGCGGATGAGCGGCAAGAAACGCAAGAGCATAGGAAGCAGCAAGGATTACAAAAAGATATTCCGCAAGATCGGCAAGGGAGATGTGAATTGCTATCTGAACATACGCCAGATAGTGACCAACATGATCGAGCGAGCCCCGATGAAGATGAAACCATCCATATCGCTGCAGATGGAATCCCTAGGCGTGGCCGGCATGAAGGGATTGGGCGCATCGTTGACGATAACGCCGAACAAACCGGTGGAGTCGAAACTCAAGGCACTGATCTCCATCTATGGCGAAAAGAAAGGCCTGGCGACCCTTATCGTTCCCGAAGCCCGCAGCACAACTGCCAACTCCCTTCTCACCAAGGGCTTGGTTATGTTCATTGTGTCGAATCACGATCTTGGCAAGGTGTATGACCAGGCCGTCAAACTCGTCAGCACAATGTCCCCCTTCGACATAAACGCACAAGCCGCACAGATGATGAAGGCAACCTCCAAGAGCGAAGGCGAGGCACCCGTAGACCTGCGAAAGGATATCTGCGGACAACTCACCGGGCCTGTTACCTTCACGATCCGATACAAGAAACCATACACTGATCCAGGAAGTTCGCAGATGACTGTCGCGATAGGCACCCAAGACGCCGCCAAGCTCGATAACGCCATCGGACGCATTCACTCCACATTCATCAAGGACAAGAAGAAACAGCGCCAACTGCATAAACGCACGATCTACGTTCTACCCGCCGGCGGACCGTTTGATACTCGCGCGGCCGAGGGACAGGATCCTGCCTACACAGCACTGGCAGTAACCGATAACAACCTCGTGGTCTCAAACGAGAAAGGCGTCGAACAGGCCATTCGCAGCATTGGCGGTAAGGGACGCAAGAGCATCAAGACAGATAGAATGTACCAGATGGCAGCCCGCTATCTGCCCAGTACGGCGTCAATCTACTACTACGGTAATGAGCGTATCAACATGGCAAAGACATGGGTGAACGCCAAAAAGGCCGGCAAGCTTTCGGACAGCAAATCAACAAGACAACACGCCCTATCCATGGCAAGTCTCGGCCAGCAGGCAGTGGCAATGCGGATGTTGGAGAAGCATTGTGATTTCTCCACCCTGCCCGACTTCGACGCCGTGAAGAAGTACTTCGGTGCCACGGTCGCACATGTCAATCACGTGGAGGAAGGCATATATCTGGAATTTTGCACAGTCAAGGGCTCGAAGGCCGAATAGCCCCACCGCAAACTGATTCAACAAACAGCGGGCCGGCCACCTTCGCAAGGTAGCCGGCCCGCTTTGTTGTCTCGTCAAGTAGCGCCGCTGGCGTTTCATCAGTCCTCAACGCCGCCAACACCGGATCTCGCTATTTGGCAGTTCGCCTACTTGCTGGTTTCGGCCTACGCCCGGGCATACCACCGGGCATCATGGTTGGCCCCCCTGTCGCCCGACCACCAAAGCTACTACCAAAGCCTCCCCCAGGAGATCCCCTCCAGGGTGGCCCAATATAAAACTGCGCCTCCTTGGCGAGTATTTGGTCATTCTCTTTGAGCAGGCTGCGTAGATGCTCAAGCACCTTCTTGTTATCACCCTTGGCGCGATACATATCCTTTAGCGTTAGATGTATGGCATTTCGCAGCCCTATCGACTTGATCTTCGTCAACTGATTCTCAAGATCGGCTATCACTTCATCATCCTTGCGAGGCACATCGTTGGATAGCCCACCCACCGCCACCATGCCGACCATCTTGTAGTTGAAACACACATTCTTGAGCTGCCCGACAAACTGCATCTGCCTCTGTGCATGCTCGACCTTCGCACGGGGAGTCGGAGGACGGTCGACGATCTTGACCTTCATTTCCTCCAACAGCTTGGCAAGCAAGCGGTGATTCTCCGGTGTCTGTTTTATGACCAGAACAGAGCCTGCTACATCGATT
>CBDUQP010000058.1:0-19468 GCA_965369385.1 uncultured Phycisphaerales bacterium | reverse complement strand
CGCGAGCGTTGTCCAAAACACGCAAAATACGCAACGCTTTTGGAAGTTTGTTGCGTGTTTTGGGCCGACTGAAAAATTCTGGACCCAATTGCATGCAACGTTTTAGCCATCACCGGCCAGTATGTTAGTATGTGACTGCGCCTTGTCGCGACGACTTGTGACGGCGGGTGGCATGGCGACACACAGTCGTATCGTGGGTCGCCATGATGTTGGTTGCCGGGTGCCGGCTTGCCGCGAAGTGTGCTGTTTGTGGCAAGGCGCAGCGCACGGGCGAACACTGCTGGAATCACGCTCCCGGTGAAGCTTCAGTAACCTCGCCTACAGCCTCCACCATCGCCGCGAAGTTCTCCGCTTTGATAGGCGGATTGATCTCGCTGGAACTGGCTACGAACATGCCTCCCGTCGCCAGTGCCCGGGTCTCGACTATCTGGCGGCGAACAGTCTCGCGCACCTGCTCAGGCGTCCCACGCTCCATCAAATCCACACCATCCACTCCGCCTGCCCAAGTCACCTGAGGGTAAGCATTCTTCAGCTCGATAATATCCATCCCGCAGTTGGGCTCAAGGCAATAGAAACCGTCCACACCGCAATCCAGCAATTCGGGGATAACCTTTTTCCAGTTCCCATCACTGTGGAATATGACCTTTACGCCGTGCTCGTGCCATGCGTCGGTGAGTTGCCGGACCGGGCCACGGTGATATCGATCCAGGAAGTCCGGGCCGAAGATAGGCCCCTGCTTGGTCGCGAAGTCCTCGGGAATCAGGATCACCGGCGATAGACCCGCATCGGCGATGGCGTGAATCCGCCGCAATTCGTTCGCGACCGACACCTCCATGTACTCATCAAGCACTTCGGGATACTCGGCATGGAAGAACGTGAATATCTCCAGCCCCATGAGGTCGTAGACGGCGCACATCCCGGTATCGCTATACTGCAGGATTACCGTATCGCCTATCTTCTGTTGGAGGGCCACCATCTTGTCGCGGTAGTCACTTCTGGCTTGCCGAGGATCAAACGATTCCTCGCGGAACTGTTTGGTTCTATTGATCAGCCAGTCACGAGCGCCGAGTTCGTCTTCAAACGGGCGGCCGACCTTCCAGCTTGTCCAGTTGTCGCATTGCACTACGAAACCGTCAGGAGTAACGTACCTTTCGGTGCCCGAAGGCCCCGTCGGCGGCATGGCGATATCGCACGTTTGCCGGATCACTTCGCAGACATCATCGACGGTATAGTCAAACCCGCTGATCTCTTTGCCTGTATACCTTGCGATCACGCCGGGGTTATAGCTGAGCTGTTCGAGAATCCCCACGCGATCCACCCCCTGGCCGGCAAGCGTAAGTTCCACACGCTCGCGCTTGGTCAGACGATCAGTATCAAAGAGCTTATCCATATCGCAACGTCTCCTCTGGCGAACAACTGAGCGTGATTACCCACAATGCGCCTGTCTATTATATAAGACGCACGATATGGCACAATTTCACAATCCGCAAGCAATTTCACCGGCGAGCGACGCTTTTTCTGACCACTCCATGTTCGTACGTCTGCATATCGAGCATCCGCACGAACGCAACGACCCCTTCACTGCCGGGCGACTGCTGAGCAAGAGCCGGTATCAGGATCTCTCGCAGCAGTTGAGCTGTGAGGCTGTGATGAATTTGCCCGCTTCACTGCACAGAAACGCTACAGACTCGGCGACATCCTGGGGTGACGCAGTCGTACGATTGCACCACGAACTGCCATGTTCACACTGTTCAATGGCTCCAGTGAGTGTTTCTATCGGAGCCACGGGACCGGGACCTATCACGTTGATCGTTACACCGTACTTCCATGCGGCACACGCGGCCTTCATCAGTGCCCCGGTACGTGCAGTCTTAGCAACATTGTAGGAATATGACGGCGAAGCGCATGGATACTCCAGCGTGATACCAACAATCCTGCCCCACTTCCGCTCATACATGCCCGGAAGCACAAGCGGCAACAAGTGATAGACAGGAGCCACCTCCGCATGGATACCATCCAGCGACGCGGCCGCGTCAAGCTCATGACATGCCTCCGGATGCCAGCCAGCCCCCGGATTGATCACACATATGTCCACCTGCCCGAACTCTCCCGTCGCTTCTTCCACGAGAAACTCACAACCGGAGGCCGAGAAGACATCCGCCTGCACCGCAATCGCCTCGCCGCCGCATTGAGCAATGTGGTCCACTATCGCAGCGGCACTATCCGCGCTCGCTCTATAGTTCACCACCACCCGAGCACCCTGGCGTGCCAGTGTCAACGCAATACTCCTGCCCATGCCATTGCCGGCAGCGCCGGTAACAACAGCCACTTTCCCTTCACAGTCCATGCTCTAGCCCTTTCGAAAGTTCGCCCCGCAGCCGACCGCACGCAGGCGCCCCATCCTGCGGGAGGTCCGGTGTATCGGTGAAATTGAACTGCCACTTGGAAGTTCTCCTAACACAAATCTAACTGCATCGGGCAAGTTTGTAAAAGAAACTCATTGACGAATCGCAGAATGCCGACTATAAATCAATAATCATGTTCACTGACTTCGCGCACAATTCGTTTCTACAGCTAGCCGCGTATAAACCGGCAGCCCAAAATGTGCGCGTACGCTTCTGGGCCGTTAAGCACATTATGTGCGGCAGGAGCGGGCCTGAATAGTCAGCATGAGATAAATCAAGCTAACACAACTTTCAGAAGCCCGTTCCGATCAGGAGCGGGCTTCTTTTGTTGGCCCATCACGCAGAAAAGGAAACAGCCATGACCACTATCACAACCAGACAGGACGCATTCGGACAGGCAATGTACGACCAGTTCCACGGGACAGATGCATACGAGATCGTCGAACGTGACGACGGGTCATGCATGGTCTCCGGCGGACCGACTACGTACCTGGCCGAGTTCAATGCGTGGTCCGATCACCAGAAGAAGGCGATCCGTCTGGCACGTGGCAGGGTCCTGGACATCGGCTGCGGCGCTGGCAGGGTTGCATTGCACCTGCAGGACAAAGGCTGCGACGTGACTGGCATTGACGTCTCTCCACTCGCGTTGAAGGTCTGCAAGGCCCGCGGCCTGAAGAAGACCCAACTAATGTCGATTACGCAGATTACGCGAAAACTCGGCGAGTTCGACACGATCGTCATGTACGGCAACGGCTTTGGCCTATTCGCCAGCGAGAAGCGCGCCAAGTGGCTACTCAGGCGATTCCACGGCATGACGAGCAATGCTGCACGAATCATCGTGGAGAGTCGCAACCCGTACGAGACAGACGAAAAGCATCATCTGGACTATCACAAACGCAACCGCAAACGCGGCCGCATGGCCGGCGAGGCACGTATCCGCGTCAGATACAAGACGCTTGCCACGCCTTGGTTCGACTACTTGCTGGTCTCGCAGGACGAGATGACAGAGATCGTGGCGGGAACAGGATGGCGGATTCGCGGGTTTTTTGAGTCTGCAGGGAAGCAATTGTACACAGCGGTGTTTGAGAAGGAGCATGAATCATGACGGTAACAGAACGATATCTATTTGGCGATACGGACCTGGCGGCGCGGCGATTGCGGCTGCTGGCCGAGGCTTTCGAGCCATCGAGCAGTACATTCATCAGCGAAAGTACGATGCGAACTCCCAGGCGAGCCGCCGATCTTGGTTGCGGGCCGGGATACAGCACTCGCATGCTGGCAGAGGCAACTGGGTGCAAGCACGTGATGGGACTGGACAGTTCGTCACAGTTTGTCCTGGCGGCCGCGCGGTCGGCCGGCAGCAACACCACGTTCGCCATGCACGACGTGACGGAAGTGCCGTTTCCGTCGGGCAGCTACGACCTGATATACGCACGATTCCTGCTGACGCACCAGCGCCAGTGGGCAGAGCTTGTGGGCACATGGGGCACGCAGCTTGTCCCAGGCGGCAGGCTACTGCTTGAGGAAGTGGAGAGTGTTTGTACGGACACTCCGGTATTCAGCACATACCTGACTATCGCAGAAGCGATGCTGGCAGATGGCGGACATGACCTGTACATCGGCCCGAAGCTGGATGAGATGGTGACGCCACCAGGCATGGTGAAGCAGGCAAGCACGGTTGCTCCCGTACCACTGACCACAAGCGGCGCAGGCAAGCTATTTTTGATGAACCTGCGCACATGGCGTCACAATACATTCGTGAAGACCAACTGCCCCGCGCTGCTGATAGACGAACTCCAGCATCGCCTGACAGACCTGGCCGACGCCCGCACGCAGGATCAGACAATAGAATGGCGAATGAGACAAATCGTCTTCGAACGGGAGAAGTAGATATGGACACAATGGTAACAACATCATTCAACACTCCGCCACAAGGCGGCCATGCGAAAGTATGGAAGAAGACGAAAGGATAATGAGATGACTCAGATTGACAAGGACAGATTCTTCTCGATGGCACAAACGTATGACAAGATGGTCAGCTTCATGCTTCCGCGTTGCGACTGGTTGCGGAATGAGCTGATTGGTCTACTCTTTGCCGACGGCCGCGAGGACAAGCTGATTGTCGATCTGGGTGCAGGAAGTGGAATTCTACTGGACATGATTCTTGCACGCTTTCCTGCTGCTCATGGTTGCTGGGTCGACTACTCCAATGACTTCGGCGAAATCGCACGTAATCGCCTGGCGCAATACTCCGGCCGCGTAGCATTCATTGATTCAGCTCTGGAATCGTCATGGGAAACGCAACTTGCCGAGCGGCCCGATGCGATATGCTCAATGTCGGCGATACACCATCTGGAGACGGACGAGAAAAGAGCACTGTATGCAAGGTGTTTCGATACGCTGAAACCCGGCGGGCTGTTTGTCAATCTGGATGAGATGCGAACACTATACGACGAGTCCTATATAGACACGATGCAGTACTGGGTTGATCATTGTGATGGTGCGCATGGCGACATACCGGCCGAGTTGGCAGAGGATTACGATTCATGGCAGACTCGCTTTGCCAAGTGGCGCATGCGAAACATAGACAACGCAGACAAGCCAAAGGCAAAAGGTGACGATATACACGAAGGCTATGTTGAACAAATGCAATGGCTGCATGCCATTGGATTTGAGAGCGTGGATCTGTTCTTCAAGTTCCAGCTCTGGTCGGCTATCGGCGGGCATAAACCACTGTAGCTGTGTCCGCAGATGACTGGCCGCAACAATCGCCGACAGGAGTGTTCATTGACGAAAAGAGTAATGTAACGTATACTTACTTGTACTATGTGTAACGATTCGATCCACAACCTGTTCAGTGGCAACGAAACCATCGGCGTCTTTACGCGCTTTTGGTTCTGGTATTATGCACTGAGCAAAGGAAACGGGTCGATATAGATACATAGCAATATCAATAATATCGAAAGCATTCAAAGCCCGTTTCCGAAAGGAAGCGGGCTTTCTTTTTTGCCATTACAACCAACACAACCAGGCGACAAAACGAATAGTAACCCCACCGGGCTACGAGGAAGGACAGTATGATGACTACGGCAATAGACACAACGTTGATGGAACAACAATCTCGATCCACGCTGACCCCGTCGGAATTCGTCACCGAGAACATCAGCATGATCCCGCCATCTGCCGGTCCGGTTCTGGACGCCGGATGCGGCCGCGGAGGGCACCTTGCGCATCTTGCGTCGCACGGCTACGATGCCTATGGATTGGGACTTTCCCAAGATTCGCTGGCCGAAGCCCAGGCGAATCTCCAAGCCGCGGACCTGTCTGCCAAGCTATGCCAGAGTCCCGCCTGGAAGATACCGTTCCACGGCGTAAGCTTCGCCGCAGTTATCGCGAAGGGAATGCTGAACCATGGCGTAGCCGGCGAAATTGCCGGAACAGTCAAAGAAATTTCCAATCGCCTACTACCCGGCGGCCTGCTGATAGCCACGTTACTCACGCCGAACGATTACCGCGCATCGGGAAGGCACGTTGCCGAAAGTTCATGGATTTGCGAGCAAGGACCAGAGCAAGGCACACTGCACACGATGTTCGATGAATCGGCCGCACGCGATCTACTTCAGGAGTACTTCACCATAGAAAGCATCCAACTCGTGTCGCAGACAATCTCTCTTGACAGCGGCCAGAGCGTCACAGAGGAGGTGCTCCAGATACGCGCAGCCAAGAAATAGCACCTATGAAAAATCGTGGAATGTGATGCGATAAACAACGGCGGAACCAGTGCGTCATTCAGGCCAATTGAACTCTGTGATGATCGGCGCATGGTCCGACGGTTTTTCGCCTTTGCGTTCGTCGCGGTCCACAATAGCTGAGATGCTCAGATCCGCCAGCGACGATGTCGCATAGACGTGGTCCAGCCGCAGGCCGTTGTTTTTCTGGAATCCAAGGCGACGGTAATCCCACCATGAATAGACTCCGCCGTCAGGATTGTGTTTGCGGAACACGTCCGCAAAACCCCACTGGCGAATATGCGTCAGGGCGTCTCGCACTTCGTCCACGGTCAGCACACCGCCCTCCCACTCAGCCGGATGGGCTGCGTCGCCGTCGTCTATTACCACATTGAAATCGCCACATAGGACAACTGGTCTATCAGGCGTAATATCTTCCCGAGCGTCAAGATGCCAGCGCAGCGAGCTCATCCACTCAAGCTTATTGGCAAAACTCTCCGAACCCACTTCGGCCCCATTTGGGAAGTATGCACAAATCACGACAATGCCCTGAATCTCGGCCGATACCAACCTGGCGGGGGGATCTGAGCTGGCATCCCCCATGCCGCAAATGATGTTGGCCTGATCGCCGCGAGAGAGAATTGCGACACCGTTATATGTCTTCTGTCCGCAGACGGCAGAGCTGTATCCAGCGGCAGCTATCTCTTCCAGCGGAAAGTCATCCTCAACGCACTTGAGTTCCTGGAGACAGACGATATCCGGCTGATGCTTGTCCAGCCACGCAAGCACACGCGGCAATCTTGCCCTTATCGAATTCACATTCCATGTCACAATCTTCATTGCAGATTATTCCTCACGCCTGCCTGTCATCGTCTCGTAAACGAAAATGCCTACCGCCACCGCCAGGTTCAGCGAATCACTGCCTGGGGCCATCTCTATAGTAGCCTTCCTGTCGGCAACATCCAACCACCTTCGCTGCAACCCGTCGCCCTCGTTACCGAAAAGCAGGCACGTCTTGGCGGATGCCTGAAAATCGCCAAGCGACTCGGATTCATCATCCAAAACCGTAGCAACGAGTTCGAATCCGCCAGTCGCCTTCAACATCTTCAGGTCGGCAAGCAAATCCTCCGACTCCACAATCGGCAGGAACAGCCCACCCCCCATCGACACCCGCACGCACCTGCGGCAAAACGGATCGCAGCACCTTTCGCCCAGCAGGACCGCATCAATGCCAAACGCCCCCGCAGTGCGGAGGATAGAGCCCAGATTCTCCGTATTGTTTATCTCAGGGCAGACTATCAGCGTCTGTGGGGTCTTGTCGCCGAGCGATTCGAGAACACCGGCGGCCGTGCGAGGTCGGCTTCGGCGCCCGCATCCCAGAACACCACGATGGAAGTCGAAACCGACTATTTGCGAGATAATCTCGGGACAAGCCACATAGAGTGAGCATCTCCCCGCGCACAATTGCTCCAACTGGTCGGCATGTTGCGGGGCAACCAGAACCGCTTCGGCGTCAAATTCGCTCCGAAGCAGCCGGGCGGTCAGTATTCGGCCCTCGGTGATGAACAATCCGTCACGCTTGAGCTGGCGGTCCTTGAGGTTCGCAAACACGCCCATGCGTGGATCGTCAATTGATTCGATAGCTTCCATGTAAGGATATCATTGGCAATCGGCGCAGAGTTTCAACCGCAAACACATGGGTATTCTTCGCCGGCAAGGCTGACGCCTCCTTGATCGCGCGTGGTTGGGTAGTTACGATGGAGACTGATCGATACGTCGGCCCGGCCGACATTTACAAATTCGCAACTATACGAGCCACAAATACAAATGACAAAAGTATCCGTAATACTCCCAGCCGCCGGTAGCGGAAGGCGTTTCGGCGCTGCCGAGAATAATATATTCCAGATTCTCGATGGCGAAGCGATCTTCATGCGCACTATAAAGCGCTTCGCCAAACGCCCCGATGTCTGCCAGATATTGCTGGTAATGTCGGCCGACGACATGCAGCGAGTGAGCGCCCGCTGGGGCCCTCAACTCGGTGAGCTTGGCGTAGAGCTGGTCGAAGGTGGAAGCGTTCGAAGCGAATCTGCCCGCAACGCACTTGCGAAAGTATGCGACGAAGCCCAACTCGTATGCGTTCACGATGCAGTCCGCCCGTGCGTTACTGACGAGTGGATAGATGCGGTTTTCGCCAAGGCGGCCACCACCAACGCTGCCATACTTGCCTGTCCACTGCACGGAACCATAAAGCACGTTGACCCTGCCGGCATCATCGACAGGACCGTCGACAGGGACGGGCTGTGGGAGGCGCAGACCCCACAAGTGTTCGAAAAGGAACTGCTCCGCAGAGCCTACCAGCAAGACGCACAAGCCACCGACGACGCCGAACTCGTGCAACAACTCGGCGTGCAAGTCAGCATAGTTCAAGCGGACCTGCGCAATGTCAAGATTACCACGCCGGATGATCTCGCGTTCGCCGCCGTGGTTCTGGGCTCCCTCGAATGCCGGCCGGGCGAAGACACTGACATTAAGGGAACTCCATCATGACCAGAATCCTGTGTATCGCCGCCGGAGGGGCCATTGGTGCGGTAACCAGACATTCGGTAAACGCCATGGCAGTCAAGTGGGCGGGTACCGGGTTTCCGTGGGGCACGATGTGCGTGAACCTTGTCGGTTGCCTACTGATTGGTCTGCTGGCTGGGCTCTTCGAAACGTTCGCGACATCACAGCACGTGAAGATGCTCGTACTGACGGGATTCCTCGGCGCGTTTACCACGTTTTCAACATTCGGATTGGAGACAGCAGGCCTATTCCGCAAGGGACACGGTATGCTCGCAATGGGAAATGTAATAGGCAGTTGTGTGGCGGGTTTGTGCCTTGTGTTCATAGGCCTGGCGGCTGCGAGACTGATTGCAGATCTTGTGAAGTAGCTTCTAGCTGCGAAGATTGCCAAACGACGCTGCCAACACGCCGGCCGAACAATGATGGGACGTAAGGACACGCGAGCCAATGACCACCACGGATGGCGGACATCTTGAGCTGGGAGACCTCTACAATGGCGCCCTTCCGCTGCCGGCAGGCGACGTTCTTCGCAAGATGCTCCGCAGGTGCGCCGACTTCTGGCAACTGCCCGAGCTAGCCGGCGTCGCCCGGGTTTTCTACAATCCGAAACTTCGCAGCACGCTGGGGCGAGCTTTCCTGAACGAGATGCGAATAGAGCTCAATACGCGTCTGCTGAGAGAAAACCCCGACCAACTCATCGCGACACTCGTCCATGAGCTAGCCCATCTGGCTGTCCAGCTCAGGTTCGGCCCCTGCCAACCACACGGTACCGAATTCAAGAGTTTCATGCGGGCAACTGGAATATCGTCGCGGGCTACGCACAATCTGGCGACAACACATCTGAAGCATAAACGCACCAGATACTTGTACCTGCACAAGTGCAGCAACTGCGGGGCAGCCTTCGTGGCCAGGACAGTCCGGCGGAATTGCTACTGCAGGGCGTGCGGGCCCAAAATGGAGTGGAATGTCATTCGCACCCCCGACACGCAAGCGCACCACGAACAACTCAAACAGATAGTTCTGGAGCAATAAGCGCCGGAGCAGAAACGCATTAGGCGGCTGACCCGGAAAGGAGAAAACGGGCCCGCCGCCAAATATGCACTAGGCTGGGAAAAGGGAGAGACCAGCCATTTATTATTGTACTCAACAGTTTGGCTTATAACAACCCCACTGCGAAAGTTTTGACTTCTATAGTCCTATGTGACTATCTTTACGACAGTTGCGCCTAAGCATTACCACCGCAACTCCAGCATCTGACCGGCCGAGATACAAATGTCGGCCGCGCCGTCTTCGCCAACCTGCAATTCCACCGCCGCACCGTCAATAGTACCGCTGGCAGCGGCCAGATTATCGGACGCAATTCTGCATGGTTCGCCCAGCAGAGACGTGATCCGCACGACACTCGCTTTGGCGCCTAACCACTCAATATCCAGCACGAATCCGCCTCGGGCATGCAGGCCCGCGACCTTGCCCGCGGCCCATTGGGCCGGAAGTGCGGGCAATATGCGAATGACGCCATTGTGCGACTGCATCAACATCTCGCAGAAAGCGGCAGTGCCTCCGAAATTGCCCTCGATCTGGAATATCCTCGGCGGATGCAGATCGAGCAGACTGCCCGTTGCGAAATCGGACACGAGATACTTCAGATGGTGGTACGCATCTGCCGCCTCGCGGAGACGCGCCCAGCAGCATGCAACCCATGCCCTGCTCCATCCGCTCGGCCCGCCGCCGGCTTCGAGTCGCCTTTCCAGCGAGACTCTCGCGGCCTGCGTAAACTCGGGCTCATCCTCGAGCGTCAGTTGGTCGCCGGGGAACAGACCGTACAGGTGCGACAAATGCCGATGGCCGGGCTCGCCTTCCTCGCAATCATCAAGCCATTCCTGCAGCTGGCCATGCCGGCCGATCTGCAACGGAGGAATGCGATCAAGGATGTCCTGCCATTTGGTCTTGAGTTCGTCGTCGACCCCGAGCACGCCGGCTGCCGAAATCGCGTTGGTGAGCGACTCGTGTATCAGTTGCAGATCCATCGTGGCGGCCACGCACAGCGAGACCGGCTTGGTCCCGCCCGCAACGAAATTCTCAGGCGACTGCGATGGCACGGTCACCAGCTTTCCACTTCGGGGATCTTCCACGAGATAATCCTCGTAGAATGCGGCTACCTCTTTCAGGAACGGGTAGGCATGATCCCGCAGGAATCCCTTGTCACGGGTGTACTCCCAACGCCACCACATATGCTGCGCCAGCCAGGCCGCCGCTCCCGCCCAAACATCCCATCCGCGGGATTCGGGAGTCGCCCTGCCCCAGGGATCGGTCTGAATGGGATACCACACACCGCGGCAGTCATAAAGAGCCCTCGCCATCTCGCGGCCATGCGGGACAAACCGCTCGATATGATCGAACAAGGGTTCCGCCAACTCGCCCAGGCCGCACACGTCCGCAGGCCAATAGTTCATCTGGAGATTGATATCGTGATGATAATCGGCATCCCACGGCGGGCTAAGCTCTTCGTTCCACTTGCCCTGCAGGTTCGTCGGCAGCCCACCCGGACGCGAACCGGAAATCAGCAGGTATCGCCCGAGATTCACATACAGCGCCAGCAGTGCGTCATCATCCTTGCCGTCACGCAGATCGGCCAATCTATCTGGCGTGGGCACGTCAGGCCGCTCGTCGCCCAGTTCAATTCGCATTCGCCTGTAATACCCGCGATGAGCTTCCATGTGATCGGCAAGCAGCTCATCCCAGTTGGTGGGGCAATCGTCGAGGCATTGTGTGCAGATTTCGTCAGCGTTGCCCTCGTCATCCAGATCAACGCCTATCGTCAGCAGAACAAGCACTTCACTGGCAGAGACGCCTACCTTCGCGCCTTCCATGGGATCGTGACTGATCTGGCCATCGGTGACAACCTTCGCATGAACCGCGAAGTTGATCCCCTCGGGAAAACTACCCCCCATGCACATGGTGTCGCCAAGCACGCTCTCAATGATCTCGCAATCAGGATCGTCGATTCGCCACACAGACAGCGCAGCCGTGAACGCACTTGCGCCATTGCTGCTCAATCGCACAGCCATCACGGGCAGCGAACTATGCACAAAACTCTCGCGAGTATATGTTACGCCGCCGGCAGTGTAAGCCGTAGTGACGAGGGCCTTGTCGAGATCAAGCTGCATGCAGTAGTCATCGGCCTGGTGATCGGTCTCGATGAACAGATCGCCTGCCGGCTGATATGCATTCACGCGGCCGGGTCTTCCTTTATCAGCCAACACGCCACCTTCGCCGCCAAGTTTCTCGTTGGCAAGTTCAGATGCTTCAAAATCTTTGCCTTCGAAGAAGAGCTTGCGAATTTCGTCGACGTGCTGATGTCGGACTTCGGTGGTGCGGCTGCGATGCGTCCCGCGCCAAAGTCTCTCATGGTTTAGCGCGATACGATCCTTGCCGACGTCGCCGAACACCATGCCAGCCAGCATGCCATTGCCAATCGGAAGTGCTTCCTTCCATTCGCTTGCGCCCTTGGTGTACCACATCAACGAATGAGGCCAATCGGGGGTCTTGATAGCCAAGCTCATTTGCGTTGCGACCTCTCTATCTCTTTATATTGGCAATCTTGTCGCCATGACCGACATCTTCGATCAGCTTCATCATGCGGTGGCCATACTCAACATAGTTTGCATATTGAATATCGGCATCGCTGGTGATGCTGGCATCATGGAACACAACCGCCAGGTGCGGCTCGATGGAGATTCCACCGTCATAACCGTTATCCAGCAAATCCTTCACGATGCGCCTCACGTCGCCTTCGCCTTCTTCGGCGTGAGTGAAGACGGCCTTCTCTTCGTCCTTGTCCCAATAACCGTCCTTGATGTGCACGTAAGCGATGTGCTCCTTGACGTGATCGTAGAACTCCCACGCCGACTGTTTCGGATATGGCTTGGCTTTGGTGCGGTCATCGGTAAACACGGGATTGCCGGTATCGAACACAAGCTTCATGCCGGGAACGTTCTCGATGATTTCCAGGGTATACGTCCATCCCATTCCGCCATAGTTCATGCAGTTTTCGTGAACACACTGGATGCCGGCATCGGCATACATCTTCTGCAGTTCGCGCATACGTGCGAAACGCTCGGCCGACATCTGATCATCGAGCTCGCGATCTTTCAGCACAGCAAAGCTCATCACGCGAATGAGCTTTGTACCCAAACGCTGCATTCGAGGAATGGCCCGGCGGGTTTCTTCAAGCGAGCTGTCGAAGGGCTCAGTAATCTGCTTGGCCCAGTTTGCCACGGCCGAACCGAAGCAGTTGATCTTAACGCCGGCAGCTTCGAGCTTTTCGCAGGCTTCGTCAAACTCACTGTCGGGAATATCGTGGATATTCGCTTCGTTAACCACGCGCGACTCGATATTCTCCCAGCCGAGCTCCTGGGTAGCCTTAATCTGAACGTCTATCGATTTTCCCGCCTCGTCGGCGAATCCAGTCAGATACATTATGAACTCCTCTAGCTTCTATCGGGGGTAATGCAAATGCACAGCCGGGCAGTTTGGCGCACAAGCTGCCCGGTATCAATTCCAATGTATGGAATTCTAAACTATTTCTTATATCTCGACGTTGCTATCTTCTCCTGCATCGCATCGTAGAACGCATCATGATCCAGGGGGAGCTTGATTTCGCTATCTGTCCATGCGGAAAACAGCATGGCGTTTCCGATTTCCAGGCTCTTGATGCCCTCACGCCCGTCAACGAGCATGAGCGAAGAATCGTTGGCAACTATCGCGTTGACCCACTTTTGCGTGACCTCGCAATGGCTTGCCTCGCCGGCCTGCACGGGAATTTCACACTTCCAGAATTCCGGCGCGGCGAAACGTTCTTTGCACTCGCTACTGAACTGCCTTTCACCGATGCGATTGCGAAGGAAGTTCACCTTGCCGTTTTCGACAATAAGATTGCCCATATCGCCGGCGACTTCAAAACGCTCCGAGCCAGGTGCCTCGCCGGTGCTGGCGATGAATACGCCGGTTGCACCGTTTTCGTATGTCGCGTAGGCGGTAACTTCGTCTTCCACCTCTATATCGTGATACTTCCCGAACGAGCAGAACGCCCGAATGCTGGTGGGCATCCCGCAAAGCCATTGCCACAGGTCCAGCGTGTGGGGGCACTGGTTAATCAGCAGCCCGCCGCCCTCACCGGCCCACGTCGCACGCCATACGCCCGAATCGTAATAGGACTGCGGGCGATACCACGTGGTAGCCATCCAGCAGTTGCGCTTCATCGGTCCGAGTTCGCCAGTGCTTATCAACTCTTTCAACTTCTGGTTCGTCTTCACGGTACGCTGGCAGAACATCGCGCCGAACATGAGATCCGTCTGATCGGCGGCGGCGTTAAGTTCAAGCACGTTCTTGGTGCAGACACCGGTGGGCTTCTCGCACATCACGTGCAGGCCCTTGTCGAACGCCTTCATCGACATCTCTGGATGGGAGAAATGTGGCGTAACAACCATCACGGCATCCACCTCACCCGATGCTATTAAGTCATCTGCGTTTTCGAACGTCTTGACGCCCTCGCCGTAGTTGTCTCTTGCGTACTGCAGTGCGGCGGGGAACGCATCACTTACCGCTGTCAGTTCTGCATTCTTCACTTCGCCTTTGGCCAGATAGTCGCCATGAGCTTTGCCCATTACGCCCAGACCGATTATGCCTATTCGTACCTTTTCCATAAAGTGAACCTCGATTCTTCGGCCGCCCATCGACGACCTGGCAGTCAATAAGCCCGAACGATAGTCGCTCGAGCATAGAAGAAACCCATAATCTCTTCACCTGTCTTGCCGGCGCGTGCCATGCCTTCGGCACCATGCTGACAGAGTCCAACGCCATGGCCGTATCCACGACCATTGCGAAACTCAATGTAAGCACCCGCGTCGACAATCTCGCAGTTCATGGAATACAATCGCTTTGCGGCTTGGCTTCCGCCAAAGATCAGCGCGAGACGAATGGTCTCAGCGCGAACGCGAAGCGCGGCTCCGGTTGTGCCGACAACGTCGACCCAGACGGGGCGTCCATGAGATAACTGCGATATTGTTCTGATAGTCTCAAGTGCGCCCAGAGAGGCGAACCTGTTGTCATTGCGACACAACTTGCTGAAGATTTCAGCCTTGGATACTCGAACCGTCGGCCAGCGGTATTTGCTGCTGAAACTGCAATAACCGCACGGGCGACTCGTGTGCAGCGGCGCGACATCAGGCACATTCCGCAGAACGCCGGCCGGGTTTGTGTGCCCGCCGCATGCCGAGGAATACTGGGCCATGAATACGCGATTTTCGCCGTCCTGGCCGGCAACAAGAACCATTCCCTGTGTGCTGCTGACAGCTCGCCAGGCTTTGTCAGTCTCCGCCGACATGCCGCCATATACCTGCGAGGCAACTGTGTCTCCCAGATCGTGCGTACGGTTGGCCCCTGTCGACAGCATGTGATACATCGCGAAGCTGCGGGCGGCAATTGCCTGCGCCCGGTACGCCTCAAGGTGCCATCTGGGGAACAACTCTTTGGGCAACACGCCGGCAAGATAGCTTTCCAAATCAACGTGATTGACTACCGAGAAACGCTGCGGACCGTCGGCGGTCATCACCAGCTTGCCGCGGTATGCCTTGCCGCCAAGAACAACCCCGCCTGGAGACTCCAGCTCGATAGTATTGGCGGAGATTTGCCTGCCCGCAAGCCGCCACACACCGCCGGTTCGCCTTACTGTGCAGGAAAACGCATCTTCACCTCGCATGAACAGGCGACCATCGGCCTTAAGATAATAGGCACCATTCAACGTGGCGACAGTCGCGTCAGCTTGCGGGCGGGCAAGAAGCACCCTCACGACAGGAACACCCGAACCGATGTGATATCGAATCTGGGGATCAGGTGATGGTACGCAACCGGAAATAACATGCATCGCGAGAACACACACCAGCCCAAAGCACATCCGCAAGTCAGCAATACCGACAGTAGGCACTTTTGCGGGAGTGTTCGCCGTGTCTCGCTGCTCGCGTATCATGACAACTCCGCTCGGACAAATGTATGCGAACTGCGACGACCATGTTGGCCGTCGCAGTAAATCGGTTTCGTATTATGCGAACCCCGGCGTCAGACGCAGGAGCAATTTGAATCGCTATTCAGGCTCGCGAAGTCTCACGTTGTATTCCGTCAGGCGCTGGCGGATTTCATTGAGGCTGGTCTGCCCGAAGTTTCGGCATGCGAGCAGTTCGGCTTCGCTTCGACGACAAATATCGTTAAGTGTGAAGCATCCGAGTTCGGAAAGAGCCTTGCGTGACCGCACCGATAGTTCCACCTGCTCCAGCGGCGTTGCCAGCACGCCTTCACCGGATGATCCCAAAGCGGCAATTGGGGCTGTCAACTCGGCAAGTTCAATCGTACCGCTCTCTTCGAGTGCCTGTCCAACTCGCAGGCTCTTGCTGGACAGCATGTCGCGAATTTCATGCAGCGAGGTCTCGCCGAAGTTCTTGTATTCCAGCAAGCGTGATTCGGGTGTTCGAACCAGATCGCCAAGTGTATCGATACCCATCTTCTTGAGGCAATTGCGGGCGCGAACCGACAGTTCGAAATCACTGACGGGAGTCGCCAAAACCGCATTACGCTTGGCCATCACCTTGGCCTGATTCTCGTCGTAGTACATCGTCTTGGACGATTTGGCATCCCGCATGAACAAGCGAGCCCGTTCGTGCCTGGGGTTGGCCTTCAAGATTCGATTCAGACAGTCAATGGCTGCATCGTATTCTTCCGTGTCGGAATAGAGCACTGCCAGGTTCAGCAGGGCATTCACGTAGGTCGGCCTGTGCTTGAGGCATTGCTCGTAGTTGTAGATCGCTTCATCATCTTCGCCGACGCGTCCGGCGAGATAGCCCAAGCGGAACAATGCGGGGACACAGTCTTCCTGAATTTCCACAGCCTTTTCGTAGGCTTCGGAGGCGGATTGCACATCTCCGTTGAGTTCATCCACAAGACCGCGGCAGCAGAGATAGTAGGGTTTGTCCGCCAGATCCTCGCCTAGACCAGCCAAAGCCTGATCAGCCTGTTCCACTTCGCCCTTAAGCGCCATGATTTCGATGACCTCGACGTCGATCTCATCGGCGTCCCACCCGCTTGCCTTGGCCTTGGCCAGTGCAGCTATGGTGTCATCGTACTTCTTCAGGCACTTAAGACTCTGTGCGTGGTAATAGTTGCATTCCTTGTTGTCAGTACCAGCCTTGAAGGCCTCGCAAGCCTGGGTAAAGCGGCAGACCAGAAGGCGGGCCATACCAATCTTGACCGCTGCCGATCCGCGAGGCTGAGGATTCTCGGTTTCCATCTGGCTGAGAATACCGTGCATCTTGTCGGCGGCATCAGCCCCGTCAGCAAGTACCTGCACAAGATTGTACTGATCTTCAGCAGTCCATGATTCCTTAGCACAAATCGTCTCAAGACTGATCTCTGAAGTTTGTTCCATCGATATCTCTCCTGGAGCGCGTTATAATCGAAGCGTGATTCTTCGTTGGTTCTACCCGTTGTCGCAAACCGGGTATTCTAGCAACGAATACAGAAACTGCAACTTAATCTACTTCCAAGGATACGCATGGGCTCTTGTGATACTGGCAAACCGGTTCAACTGATCATTAACCCCAGCAGTGGATATGGCGGAAGACGGTACCGTTTGAAGGAACTCCGCACTGCCATGCGCTCCGAGGGTATTGATATGGTGGAGTATGTTACCAAGGGCCTGGATGACGGGACAGCCAGGGCAAAACAGGTGGCAGATGACGCACGCGCGGTGCTGGTTTGGGGCGGAGATGGGACCGCCAATGCCGTCGCAGCGGGACTCGCAGGCACCGAAACGCCCATGATCCCCTACCCCGCCGGAACAGAAAACCTTCTCGCCAAAGAACTTCGCATCCCGTCAGACCCAAGCAAGATCATTGACATCATACAAACGGGCAGACATGTCCACTGCGACATGGGTGTCATTAATGGTCGTAACTTTATGCTCATAATAGGCATAGGGTTCGATGGCGAAGTAGTCAGAAGACTCTCCGAAGGCAGAAGCGGGCATATTTCGCACCTCAGCTATTTCTGGCCAATCTGGCGGACATTCTGGGAACACAATTTCCCAAAGATGCGGATTATTGCCGATGGCAAAGAGATATTCCACGATTACGGCCTCGCGTTCGTTGGGAATATATCCAGATACGCAGTAGGGCTGCGAATATGCCGTAACGCCGTCTATGATGATGGCATGCTTGATCTGGTAGTCTTCTCATGTAAGAAGCAGACTGCACTGATGTTACATGCTGCGTGGACACTATTGCGGCTTCATCCACTCAAGGGCGATGTACTCTACAAACAGTTCAAAAACGTGAAAATAGAGTGCGACACGCCTGTGCAAACGCAAGTCGATGGCGATATAGGCCCAGACACACCACTGGATATCTCAGTTTCTGACAAGCGGTTACGCCTGATAATTCCAGAGCAGATAAACCACAGCCGCGGGCTGTGGCCTTGGAAAAACAATAGTGACTGACGCCAAAACGCGCCAGCCAGACACCAATTGACTTGCACACTCCTTCGTGTTCGCTATCTTCTGACCATGCTCTCGATAGAAATCCACAATACCAGCGGCCGGGCCAGACGCACCACCCTCCACACACCCCACGGCGATGTACAGACCCCCGTGTTCATGCCAGTGGGGACTGTCGGCAGCATCAAGGGGCTAACTCCTGACCAGGTAAAGCAATGCGGATCGCAGATGATCCTGGGAAACACATATCATCTGATGCTTCGCCCCGGTGAAGACATCGTGGCTGATCTCGGCGGGCTGCACACCCTTATGGGATGGGACGGGCCTATCCTTACCGACAGTGGTGGATATCAGGTATTCTCGCTGGCCCATCTGAGAGATATAGATGATGAGCGGGTGGTGTTCCAATCGCACATAGACGGCTCATCCGTCGAGCTTTCTCCCGAACGAGCGATAGAGATTCAACAGAAACTGGGCTCGGATGTGATTATGCAGTTGGACGAATGCCCACACGGACAGGCCCCACACGAGCACGTTGCCGAAGCGGTAAGGCGCTCAGCCGCTTGGGCCAAGAGATGCGCAACAGCTTGGCAAAAAGGCGATTGCGACAAACAAGCCCTGTTCGCTATCCAACAGGGCGGATCGTTTGTGGACCTGCGGGCTCGCAGCGCAGAGGAGATTGTGGCCCTGGGCCTGCCTGGATATGCGATTGGCGGATTGAGCGTTGGCGAAGGCCACGAAAAAATGTGCGACGTCCTGGACCACATCGACGGGCAACTGCCGCATGACAAGCCCAGATATCTGATGGGCGTGGGCGAGCCGCGAGATATACTGGCTGCGGTGCTGCGAGGCGTGGACATGTTCGACTGCGTAATACCCACCAGAAACGCCCGCAATGCACAAGCGTTCACCTGGACCGGCCGCCTTCGCATGCGAAATGCCCAGTGGGCTCGGTCCACCGACCCCATCGACCCCAACTGCCAATGCTATACTTGCAAAAATTTCTCCAAGGGCATATTACGACATCTGTTCATGGCAAAAGAAATGCTTGCTCCTACGCTACTTACTATCCACAATCTGCAATTCTTCGCCGACTTCATGGCTGCGATTCGCCAGGCGATTGAAGATGATACACTTGAGCAGAAAGCGGCAATGTGGCTTGAAGACATGTACCCGCCCGCCAGCTCCAACCAGTGAGCCGCTGCCATACGCCCGGGGATTTGCACCAAGCG
>CBDUQP010000057.1:0-19537 GCA_965369385.1 uncultured Phycisphaerales bacterium | reverse complement strand
TCAACCCTATCGGCAAAAAGACTCATATAGCGTTATTCACGGGACAGAGTACTAGGTGCTTGTCTGACAAGGCGTTACACTCAGCACGTACGCCGCAGGCCCGTCGCATACGATATGGAATTCCTGACGATTCAGCGGGCTCTGGAGGCATATACTGTCAGAAGCTCCACAATCTTGCGAGTCGAAGGCGGCCGCGACGAGATGTCCGGAGATCCGGATGGCGAAATATTGCGAGACATTTGAGCACACGGCCGACATAGGGCTGACCGGTCAAGGCGCAATCGCGATAGCCCGGGGCGAACTGGGCTTGCCGAAGAACAGCCTGACGCTTATGGGGATATCGAAACAGTCACAGCATGTGTCACCGAGGCTGGCATTTCGCGCAAGGTCGCACGGCTTCGCCCTATGAGGGTGATAGAGGGATAGGCAATCGTCCAAGGCGCAATGAAACGCCCGGAGCAATAGATGCGCCGGGCGTTGTTCAGTAGCTATTCAGTTACGAACGCTTATCAGGCTTCTTCATTGTCCTGCTCGGACTGTTCATCGACGATGCTATCTACCCCACCGGGAATGAGAACCGAACTATATTCTTCATCCTCTTCGTCGTGTTCTTGGTAGTCGTAGAACTCATTGTAGCGTTCTTGAAGGTATCCACCGGTCGACACGCGTATACCGTTAAGCACAGCACCCACCATATGTGCACCGACGCGAGAGAATATGCCGCGTGTCCTCTGGACGATACCAAACGTACTCGCACCCGCCCGAACAGTGAGGATCACACCGTCTACAATGGTGGACATCACTGCGGCATCACTAACAACAAGCGCAGGGGGGCCATCGAAGATTACTTGGTCGTATTCATCAACCATTTGCGATAAAAGTTTCTTCATCTCAGCAGATCCAAGCAGCTCGGCGGGGCTTGGCGGCAGCGGGCCCGCAGCCATCACGTGCAGATTCTCCGTGACATGATTGACCTTATCTTTCCAATCACTTCGCCCAACAAGGGCGCTGCTGAGGCCATCAAGGGCAGTCCCTTCAAATATCCTGTGAAGCATCGGTTGGCGGAAGTTGGCATCAACCAGAAGCACCTTGAGCCCACTGTGCGAAAGCGAGGCGGCAAGGTTAACTGCAATGGTGGTCCTTCCGTCTGCAGCGGAGGGACTGGTCACTATCAGGCTTCTTCGGGTCTCGACAGGTCCACTATAGAGCAGGCCTGTGCGTATATGCCTGAACGACTCTGCAACCAGTGAATCAGGCATGGTAAGCAGTGCGGATCGCATATCCTCGAGTTCTTCCTCAATATCGTCCTCGTGAGGAACAACACCAAGGAGAGGCATATCCACTCTGCGAGCGATATCGGCAGGGCCTTTGATCGAGGTATCGACGAGTTCAAGAATGAACGCAAATCCGACACCAACCACCAAACCAAGCAACACTCCTACGGGGATATTGATTGTCCACTTCGGGCTGCTGCGTTTGTCGGGTATTTCGGCGGGACTGGCGATGCTGAAACGCGGCTGACCGATATCAAGCCGAATTCGCATCGCGGCACCGTCAAGCTCTTTCTTGCGAACCGTCAAGTCGCGGATCTGAGTTTCTGCTCGTCGGATAGTGAGCGCTGCCCGTTCCTGCTTCCTTGCTTCTATCAACTTTTCCTCATACTTCTTCTTCAGTTCCTCATAGGACTGCTTCAAGCCTTCCAGATTTGTGCTGTAGGTTGCGAGAAAGGTCTCAATACCTTCGCGGGCAACTCTTTGTTTGATTGAATCAAGCTGGCTCTTGACCGCAGCGACACGAGTTCGAGCATCTTTCACACTTCGATGATCCTTACCGAAATTCTGCGACATAGTGGACTGCATCATAGCCAGCGAGTCTAGCTCTTGCTCCAGGCGTCTGACGCGTTCATCTTCAAGTATGACTTGGCGTATTTCATCCATACTCCCATAGGTACCATCCTTTGCCCTCTTGAGAGCCTCATCATACTTTGGGGCAAAGAGGGCGATCTGGCTGGCGTATGCCGTCCTCTGTGTTTCAAGATCTTTCAGCGTCTGCTGGATCATTCCTTGCGTACCGAAGAGTTCGTCGTCCTCGCTGCTCTCACGCTCGCGTCTCACTCCGTCCTGCTGAGATTTAAGCAGTACGGTAACAGACTGCAATTGCTTTCTTATGTTATCCAGTTCTCTGTTCTTCATGAGGCTATCCCGCTCCGTTGCTTCCGCCACCAGAGCATCGGCAACTGCGTTTGCAATACCGGGCAACTCGCCGCTATTGACCCCACTGAACGAGACGGTTACGTAGTTGGTACCAAGCGTGGAACCCACTGACAGATCATTCTGGAGTTCCTGGATGATATCCAATCGATTCTGCCTGTAATAACTGGTGGACTTGATTCGGCCCGGCTTGCGAACCTGCCCCTTGTTATCCACATCCCTTTCCAGTGCATGAGAAAGTACGGATCGCCGCTTGGCAAGCTGCGCAAGTGACTTCTTTTCTATCTCAAGCATCTGGCTGCTTCCATCTCTGGCAGTACCCAGGACATCTCGCTTGGATTGATTGATAACCACCCACGCCGAAGCTGTATAGCTGGGCGCGTACTTCATCCAGACAAAAGTTATGCCCACAGAGAGTCCTACAAAGATCATCAATGACACAAGTATCATCAACCATCTTTTTCGAAGTATTTTGCACACATCCTTACCGGATATGCCTGCCCCTGCGGGCGCTGCCTGCGGGCGCTGGTGCGATTGTGCTGCCCCCATGTTGTGGGAAGGCATTGGCACACCGGTCGCTTGGATGATGGCACGGCTGGTTCCGTCGCTTGGAAGTCTGGTCATTATGAATATCCCTTGACCTATGGCGTCTCAACTCTTTTGAGAGCTTCGGTCATGTCCTTGTGCAACTGCGCGTCCTGTTTAGCATCGACCAAGTCCAAACCCCTGCGATACTGCTTTTTAGCGAGAGTCAATCTCCGTGTCTTCTCAAATACCCATCCAAGATGGAAACGGTTGGGAGCTTGTGAAAGATCTTGCTCTATACTCTGCTGCAAAATACTCTCGGCTTGTTCGTACTGCTTGGCTTTGGCAAGCGCCCAACCGTAAGTATCCAATACGTTGGCATCGAGTGGTTTGAGTTCATACGCCTTCTTGGCATGTTCCAGGGCTTTCTTCGGTTTATTGAGTATATCAACGTACAAATAGGCGATATTATTCCTGGCAACCCAGGCGTCAGGGCTGAGCCTGATACTCTCAAGATAACTCTTCTCCACTTCCTGGTAATTGTTTACCATGCCATAGACCATCCCAAGTCTTCCGTAAGCAGCGGCTTGGTCGGCGGGAGCTTTGGCCAGTGAGACAGCTTTCTTGTATGCTGCAATGGAACTACCGATAGCCTTGGAACGTTGAGTATCGGTTAACTCCCGGCTTGCACTAGAAGCCACATATGCATCACCAAGATACATGTTCATCTGCCAATCATTGGGACGCAGGTTCAGCCATCCATAGAGCCTCTGTGCTGCCTTATCACTCCCATAGGCTATACGAATCTGTTCCACAACGGTCTTAAGCTGCTTTTCGCCGACACCCTTTAGCGTCTGCTCAAAAAGCTTTTCACCTGCTGCAGTTTGTCCGCTACGCAGCAAGGCTCTTGCCCGCATGGCGTCGGCCCACACCTTCCAGGGTGCGTTTGCGGAATAACCGGCAGCAACCTTGGCTGCTTCCTCATTCCGTTTGGCGACTATCAGATAGGCAACATGGCGCCGAGCTATTTGCTCATTGTTAGGAACCAGCTGGGCAGCTTTGGCGAAGAAATCCGCTACGCCATTTTGGTCGCCGTGAAGTCCAAGTCGTCTTGCCTCTAGCGTCAATGGCCAAACACTTCGTGGGAACTGCTTTCTGGCTGTAGCAAGATACTTCTTGGCTTTGGCGGAAGTAGTTCTCGTGAATTGATCAGGCCGCAGGTACAACATCACAAGCTGTTCTCCAGCCGGCTCAAAACGAGGTGATCTCTTTATGATATCAATAAGGGTCGCTTCCTCGTTCTCTGTATAGCCGAGCTGCAAATACACCTTCGCCAGGGACAGCAATACGCTCGGCGCTTTGGACAAAGTGCTGGCTACCTTAAGATCATTCTTTGCCTTCTGCACTTCGCCTTTGTTCAGGTACACTCTCGCCTTGTAGATCCATCCCATAACATACTTGGGGCGTTCCTCGACGATGCGGTTAAGCATATCCAGCGCATTATCTACATTACCTTCCATCATGCTTGACTGAGCCTGGAGCAGCTTCAATTCCTTATCATCAGGTCTCTTGGCAAGCAGTGTGGCGATGGCCTTCCTGGCCGGTCCAAACTCTCTGGCGTTAAGCAAGTATGTAATCCGTGTGTTACGAACTCTGTCGTCATCCTTGATGGCAAGACTACTCTTCATCGCCTCGGCAGCTTTGCTCCACTTCTGCTGCCTGCCCAGATACTGTGCCAGCGCACTATAACCGAGGGCATCCTTTGAATCGGCGGCAACCGCCATCTTGTAGGCATTCTCGGCACGCGCCGAACCCAGCGAATCCAGATGATCACCAAAAATGACCAGCCACTTGACCTTCTCGCTGCTCGTGCGCGACGCTTCAATACCTCTCTGGATCATGGACCCGGCCTCTGCCGGCCTGTTCAATCTCACATAGAAGCGTGCCAGTTCCGCAACGGCACCCATGCTCTTATTAGACTCAGTATATGCGAGGCGATACACTTCTTCCGCCTTCCCTTTTCGATTAAGGCGGTCCTCGTAGAGCCGAGCCAAGCTCAGCAGGTTCCTGATATTACTGGGATTTGCCTTCCGTATATCTTCCCGCTTGGCAATGATCACCAGTATTTCCCGATCATCGGCCTGGGCTTCGTCCATGCGAAGATACTCAGCCTCAATATAGGCGTCATGCATGCCGACTCCGCTCTTGTAGGCATCCATAACGAGACGGCTATGTTCTTCTTTGTCACCTTCGCTGGCAGCCAGTTTCGCCAATCGGACTATCGTATCGACATCACGCGGGTCCAGTTTCATCACTTCTTTGAAGGCGGCTGCGGCTTTGTCCATATCTCCTTCGGCTTGGTATGCTCTTCCCAGGAGACGGTACACATGTTTTGAGTTGGGATCGCTCTTAACAAGGGGGCGAAGTATCGACAAGGCTGCTTCATTTTCCTTTTTGGCAAGATGAATGTTGGCTTGCAGCAGTTTGCCCTGAGACTCATCAACATCTTGCATTCTCTTCGCAATGCCTTTTGCGAAATCCCAATCCATTTCCCTTGCCGCAACATCATACCGCCGCTGCAACGCCTCTGGTGAGTCCGGCTTGATCTTGATAGCTTCGTCAAGCCATCGCTTGCTCTCGGCAGCGTCTGGGACACGACGATAGATCTCGGCTTTTTGCATTGCTTTCGTGTACGGATCTTCAACGTCTTTCACACGCTCAAGCCGCATTTTCAGTACTTCTTCCTTTGACTTTCCCGCGATAAGGGCAGCAAACTTGAGATCCTCATCCTTGGGATTCGCTTTCGTAGCGGCTTTCAGCGCATCTTTGGCTTTGTCATGAAGACGAAGATTTGAGTAAACACTGTACATCGCCAAAGCGATGTCTTTATCTTCTGGTTTTGCCTTGTAAAGCTGCTCGACCATTTCCCTGGCTGCAACCCTTCTTCCGGAATCCCATAGGGCCTGAGCGCGTACTAATCGCAATGCAACGGTGGCTGACGAAAGTTTGGTCAGGTCTGTTATTTCCTCGCCGGAAAGGGCTTCGATCATAGTTGTGAGTTCAGCCGCATACTTCTGCCCCTCTGAACCGGAATCCTTAAGCGCGGACACAAGCCTCCGAGCCGAAGCGAAGTCACGAGCTTGAATCTTGATCCTGGCATGAAGATCCATGAACCGGATATTTCTCGCCATTCCAGGCCTTGATCTGAAAACCTCAAGAGTCCTGTCGGCTTCTCCAAGCCTGCCGACCTTAAGGTAATGAATAGCCAAAGAACTATTGACACCCGCATTGTTAGCCGCGCCTCGATTCATGGCATCCCGCCACAAATCGATTGCGTCTGCTATCCTGCCTTCAACAGAGGCAATGCGCGCAGCCAAATCCCAATAGGGCCAAAACGCACCGTAACCCTGTTTCCGCAAACGCGTCATATCATCATACTGCTCCTGTGCGGCTTTGATGCCTTCGGGGGTAGTACCTGCTCTGCGCAAAAACGCAGTACCAAGCTGATAATGGAGGAACTGCATTTCCCTCGCAATACGAGCTTCATCCATAAAAGAATGCTTCTTCTCTTTGGAATGCTTCGCGACGTTCTTGACACCTTCCTGCAGGACGGCAAAGGATTCATCGCCCTTTCCCGCTATTTGTAGAGCAATGGCTTTTTGGTAATACAAAACCGGTTCGCCAGGTGCCACTTTCAACGCAGTCTCGAATGCTTTCAGGGCCTCATCCAGCTTGTCATGCTTAATTTGCCAATGAGCCATGGCAAGATGCCCGTAGTACTCCTTCGGTTCTGCCTCGATCGCGGCCTTAATCTGCTCCAATGCTTCGGGCTCTTTGTTTCGTGCCTGCAGATAGCCGGCAAACTCTACACAAATACGCGCACTTTTCCGCTTGGCAAGCGATTCCTTAAAGGCTCTCTCTCCCGCTGTCTCGTCACCGGTGGTCTTCTCCGAATATATCTTCAGCGCAAGCCATTCAATCCAATACGAACTATTTTCCGGATCCAGCTCAGCGGCTTTTCGCAGATGGCCTATTGCAGCGTTCAGTTCGTCTGTGCGTTGCGAACGCCTCGCCTCTGCTCCTTTGAAATACCCTAGCCAGAACAACGCTTTGTGATTGTCCGGATCATGATTCAGGAGCGTCGTCGCCGCATCGGTGATCATAGACGATGGAATCACTCTGGGAGTGAGCTCATCTATATAAGCGTTAAATCGCCGTTTTGCCGGATCGCCCCAGTCAGGCGCCTTCTGGGAAGCAGTGTCCAGACTGCTGATGAAACCACCCAATTGTTGCTTCTTGGCAGCATCATTAAGTGACTTGTCCTCAAAATACCTTTTGAGGTAATACTCCGCCAGCTTCATGTAGCCTTTCGCCCTGCCCATTCCCTTGTCCGCGTTGAGCATAGCTTCGTGATAGATCTCGCCAGCTTCCTGATACTTCTTCTCTGCCATCTTCTCTTCGGCAAGAGCGTTCAGCTTTGCGACATCCTTTGGGAAGAATATGTGCGGGTACTTTACGCCCATGACGTACCCAGCCGATCCAAGAACCGTCAGGCAGAGTATCAGCAGTACGATTACGACGCTTTTGTTCAGCTTCTTCTTCTTCTTTTTTCTTCTTCTCTTGGCCATTTGGTTTAGTCCGTGATGTTCCCGCTGAGGTTATTGTCTTATCAGTCCGCCGGCTTTGACGACACTCTGGCGTCCTACTTGTTTGGCTTCTTTGCCATATTCTTTACGTCTTCCGATGTCGGCATGAACTTCAGTACTTCCGGAAGGAAGTGCTTTATGAAGTCACCTGCCGCCTCATCCAGATCTTTCTCGGATGCCACCGGACGAAGGGGCTCAAACTGTATCTTTGCAAAATATGCGTGTGGTTCCCTAAAGGGTGACTTGATCCCAGTACGAATGACTTTCCAGTTTGATTCGGGCTGGCCGTTGTAAGAAAAGGCATAGAACTGAGCCCTGCGACCCGTTGTCTTGCGGAGTGGATCCACACTCTCGAAAAATACTTTGCGGAATATCAGCTTCTTCGGATCGTTCCACTTGGCGCGAACACCCGGAACATTGAACGAGATTTCCCCGCGTTCAGTGACCCTCATAGCCCCGGCGACCAAGCACCGCTCCGGCACGTGCGGAATGCGATTGCCTCGCCCGGTATAGTAAGTCACCTGTAGGCTCCAGTAACGACAGGGATCATTGGCCGACTTGCTGGTGTCAACATAAGTTCGCATCACATACCAACCGCTATCACGATGCTCAACTCTCGCCAGATCCGCTCCGGTGCCTATTCCAAGCGCCTCGCGGGTCGCTTCATCACAATAACCCTCGCCATCTGGCTTGCCGTCCTTGACGGGATTTCGCGGATCCCGTGACAGCTCGCCATCTTCAAGTCGCCGATACGGGCCAAAACTCGTGGCAAGCTCCGTCATCCGGCAATCTTCCGGATCCACCTTCGTAACCGCCGTCCACCGGACCGGACTCTTCTCCATCACCAGTTTAAACGAAGTTACTATCAGCTCCCATCCACCCCATGAAATTCCCAAGATCAGTGCGGCTATGCAGAAGTTCCTGTTGGCCCAAATCCATCGGCGCAGCGTAGGACTCTTAATCTCCTGATTATCATGCGTGGTGTTCATTCGCCGCCCTCCGGGACCATCTCTTCATCTTCGTCTTCCTCAACGAACATCCGCTTGAGCAACCACGCCAATCCCAGCAGCATCAGCAGAGCAGGAACAAGCAAAGCCATTCCCATAAACTCGTGCATCACGCCCTTGCCAAGCTCCTCCTTATCTATGAGGAACATGGTGGAAGTAGCCACAACGCGAAGCACGTTGCAGAAAACGGTTATCGGAAGCGATGACCCGATCAGGACTATCCGCTGCCACAGCGGACGCCGCTCGATAAACGCCATGGCTGTACTCAGCGCCACGAACGCCATCAAAGACCTGACGCCACTGCATGCCTCGACGACAGCTAGCGGGTATTGCTTACCAGAAAGACTCGTAACCACCATCTCCGTACCGCCAACAGAACGCATGTCGGCCCCGAAGAGTCTCATGACCATTTCGGTGCAGAGGGCTGCAAACTCCTGAAGGGGATAAGCTATGCTCTGGTAAAGCGATTCAGGAAAGGGCATCGCAAGTGCCAGATACACTATCGGCACCCACGCATAACGCAGGATTTTCGGCCCGCCAACATACAACACCATGCCCAGCAACGTCGGAATCATGCAAAGTTGGCAAATCCAGTCAGTACCGATCAGAACCTTGGCAAATGGCACTGCAAATATGCCCAACAACATCAGCGGCAACCCGATGGCAGCCGAAAGCGATGTCGAACCGCGCTTGGCAGAGGCGATATTGCCCCATTCGCTGTAAAGCAGATAGAGACTGAACAGGGGAATAAGGTAACCGTGAGACCAGTTGGCGTCACGATCCCACAGCCCCTTCATAATCCCAAGCTGCCAAAAATTCAGCCCCACAAACAGGGCCGCTAGCACGAGGACCTTGACGCAAGATTCCCCTGAGAATGCCTCAAAGAAACCTATCTGCCGATCGTCGGCAAGCTTGCCGGCAAGCGATCCAGGCCCTACGCTCTGGTTCTGTTTTTGATTCAAATTGTCTGTCATACGTCTGTGACTCCGGGGTTACCACCTGGTGAAACGGTTGCTCTTGGGTGTTGTGAACAGGGGATCTGCGAGGTTCCGGTCATAGATAAGGCCAAAACCGTAGCTCAAGCGGAAAGCATTGCGGACAACGGCCATGAATGTGGCTTCCCAGTGCGTTCCAACTTCAATCAAATCATAAGGCTTGAGGAATATATCCGGTTCTCTGCCGGCGACGATGGCCTCGAGATCCAAGGGTATAGTCTGCTCCTTGTCTCGACCGATCCTGCGAACCAGAACACTGTTCTGAGGGAAAGCCAGTGGACCAAGATTACCGGCGGCCGCCAATGCCTGCTTGATGGTTATGCGTCGTCCGGTCAACGAAAAAGTTCCCGGATGTGCCACTTCACCCAGCATGTAGAATTCACCAAACACGATGGGGGGAACACGAATGATGTCATTATCTCGAATGACAATGTTGTATTTTTCGACACCTTTGTTCAACTCCGAAAGCTTGATCGCAATAACGCGTTGCCCGCTCGTCTTGGCGGCACGTTGCCAGTTGAATCCGGTATCGTTGGGCTCGGCCAGCTTCTTTCTGGTCAGGGGCTTTGGAACTTCCCTCTCAACAACGGGCCTCTTTGCCACAATAGGCTTGGCAGGTTTGGAATTGACAGTCTTATCAACCACTATTGGCTTGGGAGCAACAGGCTCTTTCACTTTGGTGGTCTTGGTCGCCACAACCGGCTGAGTTGTCGTCTTGGCCTTCGCCTCGATTGTTGCGTTCGCCGGCTTGGTTGTCGCAGAAAACGGGACCCATTCGCCCTTAATTCTCTTCCACTGTACATCATCGTCCTTCTTGCCATTGGCCGGCGCCGAAGACGCCCGCTTGGCTGCATTGGACATATCGGACATATGCGGCATAACGCTGTGCTTGCGAGGGGTCTGATCGCCCTGTCCCGGGATGCTCGGCTGGGAGGGTTCACCAGGAACTATCGGAAGCGAAGGCATCTGAGTCGAGCCCGGCTGGCCAGGGGCAATAAACAAAGATCCCAATTCTTCCAGTGCAACGGCAGAATTATCCCTGCTACGCTGCTGCGGATCACCTGCCTGCGGCCTGTTCGGCTGCTTCACAGGCTTGGGCAATTCCGGCGTAACAACGGGCGTGAAGCTGGACCTGTCCGGGGCCTTGCGATGACGAACGAGGGGGTTCTGTCTAATAATGAATATGTACTGGATGCTTTCCTGAGTGACACCTTGTGCCATCGCCAGGGCGGTCAGCAAGCGGGTATCTTTTCGCGGGAGGCTATACTGCGACGGAGCACCCACCGCTCCGGAAACCGAGAATATATTCCGACGCTCTGCAACTACCATCACGGTAACGATAGGATCTCGAACGATATCGGGATCATAGGCATCCTTGATTGCATCCACGAGTTGCTCTTCGGTCAGGCCTTCAGCCATGACGCGATTCCCCACAGGCAGAAGAGGAAGATCGATATAACCGGTGCTCTTCACCTTCAACTGGGTCTGCCACTCCATACCGGGGTCGAACAGATCCTGAATCGTTATCGTGAGAATGTCAGTCGGACCAATAACGTACTCACTGTCTTCGTAGATAAGATCTTCCGGCGTAGGGAACGTGACGTTTGGCGGAAGCTCCTCGTCGGTGTCCGCTTCGCCAAGAGATGAGTAGATCGGGTTGACCGGCGAGCGATCAGACCGAATCACCTTGCTAGGATCCAGAAATCGATACTTGTCAGTCTTGAATGCATCCTGGAGTGCTGCGCATCCGCTCACACCAACCAAGAGTATCACAAGTACCGGACAACACGCGATTGACAGCAGATTCACTTTGTTCATGGTGCACATTTTATCCAAGGGACTATCACAAAAGTCGTTATTCAACTTTCTGGACTGGCTTTGCAGGATCACGAAGAGAACTCAGACGCTACGTCCGAAAACGACCCTTGCCGATGTTACGCAACCGGAGGACCTGAGGTTCACTTATCCAATCCGTAATCACCAATGACAATCCTTTTTCTCTGCCCGGGCACCCAAAAGCACCATATGCAGACTTGAAGAACTATCGCAATAGGCGATTACGATGAAATATCGGCAATTCCCCACTGTATCTTTATAAAATATAAGGCTTTGTCACGAAAAGCAAAGCGATTACCAAAAGTCCGCCAGCAAACGGACAATTTCCGGGACGCGATGGGCCATCAAGGCCATCGGAACTGAAAGCATCGCCGTCGCCACGAGCAGCAAGCCCGCAGCCATAGGTGATGTCTGGACTTCCACGCGATTGAGAGAATACTCAAGCTGACTCTGGAAGTTTCTTACGAAATCGTATGATCCCCCGACAAACCTCATTGAAACATTTCGCAGCATGGGAAACCCGCTTAACCGGATCTCGGAGTCGCAGTTCTTCAGTTGATAGCTGTCCGAACCTGCCTGAAACTCAACGCCCATGGATCCAAGCGTACTCTCGATCGCACACATAGCCTCTTCAATGCTGAGATTATAGATAACCAACGTCCTGCTGCCGACCGACCCCAACAACCAGATCGCCCCAACAAACACCCCGACGCCCCCTGCCATCAAGGGCAACCCCATCTGGAACTGATCAAGGAGCGGGAACGCGAAATTCGGACAGATAGCCGCCAGTAACATGGTAAAATCCGTCCGCCCGTTAACTAACTGCGGATGACGACGGCTATTAAGCAAGCCTATCACAAGGAAATAGACCGCTACCGGAACGATAGATGTCGTTATCCTCATGGAAATCCCAAGATATTCGCTTGCCAACACCATATTGCTCTTACGGATCCATTCTATAGGCGGTTCAAATACATCACATTACACTGCCTGACGCCGTTACTGAATGTCCTGCGGCTCAGCCATCTTTCTGTAACCCATGGCACGTATCAAATCCAATACTTCCGTCCAGGTAGGGAACGGACGCTTGTTCACCTTCTTGTATTCGTCAATTGCCTTGAGAAACTCAAACTGTTCCTCAGTCATCTCGCCTTCTTCGGCACTGCGGCGGTCATCGCTGCGTCTGCGCCCGGGCCCTCTTCGACGATCAAGCGCATGACGGCGATCCTGTCCACCACGAGAATCTTCACCTTTGAATTCAGTCTCGGATTTGCGCCTGTCAAGTCCGCCTCGACGATCAACAACATCCCGACGATCATTCTCCGCACGACGTTCAGAACTTGTAGGCGAATCGCAATCGTCGCAATCGCAACAATCATTGCAATCCCTCTTCTGTCCGGTCAGTTTCTCTGTCACATCAAATCTCCAGGGATTCAAAACGCCCAGTTATGTGCGGGCAAACCGCTGCTCCATCATACTGTTTCCACCGGCCGGAAACACGCCGACCCTGAAATAAATGGAATCTCAGTAGTCCTCATCGTCCATAAATTCGTCGTCATCAAACAGATCCTCAGCAGAATCTGCTCCAAACTCCTCCAGTTCCTCAAAACCATACTCGTCATCATCGTCATCATCAACAAGATCATCTTCGCCAAACTCGATGCTCGACTCTTGGCGACCTGCCACAATCTCACTGGCTTCATCCAACAATACTTCCGGCACAAGCACCGGGACGCCATGTGTCATTTCCGAACGCCCGATGCTCTCGTCGTCATCGTCCTGGGGCTCCGGTTCGCTGGTAATTACTGACGGTATATCGTGATCATCCAACAAATCACGGTACCGTGCCGCTTCTTCGAGGTCCCTGGCCATTACAGCAGGAACAAACCCCGACAAATCGTTTACGCTGGATCCTTCTTCCGTCGACATCACTCCACTCCTCGATGAAGACCATTCACAATGTTTCTACCCATATAATAGTCCGTCCCCCTCTAATGATTATTCAAACCCATATTGCGCATTCTTTCATCAGGATTATCGGGAAAAAGTCACAAAAACTGCAACCATTTATCGCCATCTGTCGACGAGTATTACTGTTTGTGTATACTTGTGGTACAATTCGCAGCGTACTGAACGAACCATGGGAGTACGACACTTCCTTCACTTACTTCTTAATGAAAGCCAACCATGCTCAGATCAATAGCATTTGCTTTGGTCGTAAACATCTTATTAATAGCCGGTTGTGAAAATAACTCCGCGTTCATGACAAAGGCCAGAAAATCGAACGGGCTCGTAGTTATCCTTCCGGGAATCGAAGGAGAAAGCCATGCCAATCAAGACGTAAGACGAGGACTCAACGATGCCGGACTGCTCCGCGGATTGCCCATCTGGCATTGGGGAAGACCCGTTCCCGGAGCGGGCATATTGCTCAACCAGGTAGATTTTATCGGTAACAGGATCGCAGGGCAACGGGTCGCAGACCGCATTATGAAGTACCTGCAGGAAAATCCCGGCAGACCTGTTCACATAGTTGGACACAGCGGTGGTGGTGGTATCGCAGTATTCGCCGCAGAAAGACTCAAGAAAGGATACGAAATCGACGGGCTCGTTCTTCTGTCGGCCAGTATCTCAAGCGGATACGACCTCACCAGGGCGATGCAGAACTGCAACAGGGGTATCGTCAATTTCTACAATCACGGCGACGGCGCCATGCTGGCGGTGGGGACAACCGTGATGGGAAATGTTGACGGTATCCACGGACCATCGGCCGGCCTGATCGGTTTCGCCAAACCCAAAACCACCGACTCCCCCAAAAAGAAAGCCGCCTACGACAAACTCTTTGAAGTCAGTGTCACCACCGCAATGACAGGCGACTGCCTCGCACACTTCGGCACCACCCAGCCTCTATTCATAACACAATACGTCGCGCCTTGGATATTCAGCTCACAATGGCCCACAGATGTTGACGTGGCTACTTATGACCACAAGAAGAACAAACTGATCATTGCCAACGGCAACTGACTGCGCCAACGGAACGATATCGCCGCATAACAAACAGCCCTATTAACCACACTCACCCGTACTATACGCACTTAGGGCTCATAGCCGCCGGGGCGTCCCCGAAAGAAAGCTCCAGCAAAATCAGGTTACTTGCCCATCCAGTCAGCGGGCCAATCCACTGCCGCCAGGTCCGGCGACTTCGGGTGCCACAGGTCTAACGGTTGACGTGTCAGCCGATGATCATTCGGCCCGGCGTACTCGGCCGGCAGTTCCTTGATCCTGCCCGGAACACCTATGACCAGGCTGCCCGCCGGCACATCTTTGGTCACCAATGCACCGGCTGCGATGAAGCTGCCCTCGCCTATCGTTACATCCGGAAGGATGGTCGCACCACCCCCGATAACCACATTATCTTCAATAGTCGCACCGCGTGGGGTCGGAATATCCCCTCCGCCATACCTTCCCGGCTGGCTGTCGTTCAGAAAAATTACTCCCGGGCCCACGAACACGTCGTCGCCAAACCACGTCCTTGAAGGCACATACACATGCGACATTATCCGCACACCATTGCCCATCCGTATGATGCCCTCGAACGTGCTGTGATTCGTCACAGTGCAGTAATTGCCCATCGATACCTTGGCACGAATCACCGTATACAATCCGGTCTGGAAATAATCGCCCGTGACAACGTCCCCGTAGATGATCGTGCCCTTGCGAAGAATGCTCTCCTTACCGATCTCTGCCGGGCCGCAATCCGCATGATACCGAAACCCTATTGTAACATCAGGTTCGATTATCGTACCCTCGCCAACTGTCGCGTTATCAAACCGGGTCTCACACTCCAAAGGCTGGCCAAATCCTGCGTCAACAGACATCTTTCCTTCCTTTCAGACAAATCGCGAATACACGGACATCCACAGGCCTCAATCGTCCATTCTGGGGTCAGTCAGGCCAAGGCGGCGCTTCATCTCCAACAAGTCACTAATGCCCTGATCACCTATCGTCCGCACTTCGCCGACTGAGCGCCCGAGGATCAGAATCCTGCAATATCTCTCAAGAGCTTCAAGCCGCCAGTATGCTCGCAACAGATTGTCGCCAACCGACACCGCCCCATGATTCGCCATCAGCACACACATCGCCTTCTTGCGGAAATGCGGTAAGACGCTCTGGGCCAATGCCTCGGTGGAAGGCATGTGGTAATCGGCGATCGGTACCGGGCCAAGCAGGACTTCCGCCTCCGGCATTACGCCCGTGGGAGGCTCAACACCGGTAATCGCGAACGCGGAGGCGTGCGGCGGGTGAGCATGAATCACCGCATTGACATCTGCCATCGCGTGGAAGATTTGCAGATGCATCTTCACCTCACTGCTGCCTTTGCGCTTACCGGAAACGTGATTGCCGTCCCCATCTACCACCACCAGATCGTCAGGCGACATCGTACCTTTCGATATCTCCGTGGCTGTGCAGAGGAATCTGTCGTCTCCAAGCCGGCAGCTCAGGTTGCCCTCGTGAGTAGCTACCAGATCCTTGGCGGAAAGCAGCAGCCCTATCTCACACATCAAACGCCTTTGGGCGTCCTCACTCCCGACATCAAGTCCATCGTAAGCGAGCGTCATCGGTGCGGTTCCACTATTGTCAGGCATCTCAAGGGTATCCATCCTGGGTTATGCGAAACACCTTCAGCCCCGTAAGAAGTATCCATATCTGGTTACGCGAAACACCTTCAACCCTGCAAAAGGGTATCCATATTTGGGTTACGCGAAACACGTTCAGCCCTGCAAGAAGGTATCCATGTGCTGAAATTCGGTCCCATTGCGCCGGAACACATACCGACGATACCGGCATTTTCACCATTTCCACCCGCCACGCAAGGGCAAGGGCAACAATCATAGGGCCATAAACGCCACTGAATCCTCACCAAGACGCCAAATTGCGAAACAATTATGACGCGAGCTATTGGTTTGTCTGACAACATGTCCTATGATGCGTGCAGCACACAGAACAACCGTATCGGAGCCGTCAATGCGCATCATCGTACCCATAAAACAAGTGCCCGAAACCAATGCCGTCAAGATGGACGAAGAAACCGGCACAATGGTCAGGGATGGCGTCGAAGCCATCGTTAATCCGCTCGATCTCTACTCAATAGAGTTGGCAGTGTCAATCAAGGAACGCTACGCAGATAAGCAATGCGAACTTATCGCCATCACCATGGGACCGCCCAAGGCTCAAGACGCCCTCAAAGAAGCCATCGCGATGGGCGTTGATTCCGGCATTCTCCTGTCTGACAGGTTATTCGCCGGGTCGGACACTTGGGCAACGTCATATGTCCTGGCCGCCGCCATACGCAAAATCAGCGACTTCGACCTCGTCATCTGCGGCGAACGGGCCACCGATGGCGACACCGGACAGGTCGGCCCTGGCATCGCGGCATTCCTGGATCTGCCCGTGCTGTCATATGTGAGCAAGCTGGATGATATTTCCACGGATACCAATACATGCCGAGCCCATCGCCTGGTCGAAACCGGATACGAAGTGCTCGAAACCACCCTGCCCGCCGTCCTCACTGTAGTCAAAGAGATATCCAACCCCCGACTGCCAACCCTCAGAGGCAAGCAGAAGGCCAGGTCCGCCGACATCGTGATACTCTCAGCCGCGGATCTGGACGTCCAGCCCGACAAGCTCGGACTGGCCGGTTCGCCCACGCGGGTAGTTAAAATCGCCAAACCGAAAGTCACACGCGAATGCGAGAAACTCCAGGCCGCTGACGATACGTCAATCGACGCGGCTGCGGATAGAGTTGTGGAATTCCTGAAAGAACGGGAACTGATCTAATATGGCACACGAAGGCGTCTGGATTCTGGCCGAACAATCTGATGGCAGAGTAGACAGGGTTAGCTACGAGCTGCTCACCCGCGGACTGTCGCTGGCCGAAAAGCGAAATACCACACTCACCGCGATGATCCTCGGGCACGATATTGCCGCCGAGGACTTGCAGGAGCTTATCAACAGGGGCGCCGATCGCGTTATCGCCATGGAAGCGCCCGAGCTGGCACACTTCCTGCCCGAACCCTACGCAGCATGCATGCAGCATCTGCTGAGCGAGTATTCGCCCGAGATCATCATCGCCGGTGCCACATCAACCGGCAGGACGCTGATGCCCTATGTCGCGATCAAGGTAAACGCCGGCCTCACCGCGGACTGCACCGAACTCGACATTGAAGAGAATACAGGCAACCTGCTGCAAACCAGGCCCGCTATCGGCGGGAACATACTCGCCACCATCAAAACACCTAACCATCGTCCACAAATGGCAACAGTCAGGCCGCATTCCACGAAACCAGCGCCCGCCCAACCAGACAGAACAGGCGAAATCATTCGCCTGAAAGCGCCCGCCAATCTGCTCACAAGCCGCGTGACGCGGGTGGATTTCGTGCCCGAAACCGATGAGTACAACCTGCAGGACGCCGAAATAGCCGTCGTGGTTGGCAGGGGCATTAAGAAAGCCGAAAACCTGAATATCATCCACGAACTGGCCGAATCTCTGGACGCAGCAGTTGGCGCCACTCGCGACGTGGTAGACCGCGGATGGCTTACCTACCCGCACCAGGTGGGCCTGTCGGGCAAGACTATCACGCCCAAACTGTATATCGGCATTGGGCTGTCGGGCGCGATCCAGCACCTGGCCGGAATGCAGACCGCAGAACACATCATCGCGATCAATACCGATGAAGAAGCCCAGATTTTCCGGGTAAGCGAATTGGGAATCGTCGGAAACCTGTTCGATGTGCTTCCGGTAGTCACCGAAAAGATCCGTAAAGCCCGGCAGACAGGTTAATCCACCAAACGCGAAACACAATGGCAAATCGCAAAACAGTTAACATGCTGTATGGGCGACAGGGCATGCGGCTGAACGTGCCCGCTGACGCCACCGTCCTTGAAGGCACGAACCCGCCACCGCTACCCCATCCAAACCAAGCCGTCCGCGATGCGCTGGATTCTCCCATCGGTTCCGCTCCATTCAGGAAACTCGTTCTGGATGCCAGCCCGCAGACCGTCGCGATAACAATCTCAGATATCACGCGGCCTGTACCTAACCGGGACTTCCTGCCTGCCATCATCGACACGCTCAACGAATGCGGCGTCGAGGATGCCTCAATCGTGATAATCGTGGGCACGGGCATGCACCGCCCAAGTACACCTGAAGAACACGAGACGCTCGTCGGGGCCGGTATTCTCAGCCGCATAGAAGTTATCGACCACAGCGCGACCCAAGCCGATACGCTGGTCCGTATTTCCGACGATCCGCCCGTGCGCATCTGCAAGCGTTTCGCCCAGGCTGATTTTCGCATCGTTACGGGATATATCGAGCCACACTTCATGGCCGGGTTCTCCGGCGGACGAAAAGGCGTTTGCCCCGCACTAGTGGATCTGGAAACAGTGCAACGATTCCACGGTTTCGCCACGCTTTCACATCCCCGCGCCGACACGGGCAATCTGCAGGACAACCCGTGCCACCAGATCGGCCTGGCCGTGGCGACCGCTGCGAAGGTGGACTTCCTGTTCAATGTGGCGATAACTCGCGACAGGCAGATTGCGGGCATTTACTGCGGAGACCTGCAAGAGGCACACCTTGCCGGCTGCCAGCAGGTAGCGGACTGGACATCGGCCACAATCCCTTCCGAGATTGACGCCTTTGACCTGGTGATAACCAACGGCGGGGGATACCCGCTAGACCAGACCTTCTACCAGACGGTGAAGGGGATGTGCACCGCCCTACCCGCGCTGAGCGAGGGCACAACACTGCTGCAAGTAAGCGGCTGCGCTGAGCAAGTAGGCTCGGACGAGTACACAGCACTCATGCTCAGCTATGACAACAACTGGCGGAAGTTCCTCCAGGACATAGAGGCCGCCGCAGGAAAGACCCACCTGGACCAGTGGCAATACCAGTTGCAGTCGAGAGTGTTGGAGCGGATAGGCGTGGAGCATCTACTGCTCGCCAGCGATGGCATTGACATTGACGTCCAGAGGCAACTTTCTGTCACTCCCGTCACCGGCCGGGGAGAAGCCCAAGAACGCACGCAGAGGACGATAGACCATTTCCTTGCCGCCCAGGCCAACGCAAAAGTGGCAGTCATTCCCGAAGGCCCATACACCATGCTTCGCCGCCTGAAGTGATGCTTTGTGTAACTCTTCACCCATCTCCATCACTTGGGCAGGCGGCTCGGACTCTGCAAATACTTTGAGAATTTTGCTTTCAGATGTGTCACGTAAATCAAATTGCCATGATCTTGCGTTTTTGCGGAAGTGTAAGCGTT
>CBDUQP010000056.1:0-19617 GCA_965369385.1 uncultured Phycisphaerales bacterium | reverse complement strand
CAGAAGAATTGATGACAACTCACGTTATCTACCGCCAGAGAAATATCTCGCACACCCAAGGCACAATCGCCATAAATAGCCTAAATGTCGCCTTGCGAGTGTGGCGTTCCACAATCCGGACGCCTGGATATTGGAGATTCCTTCCCGCCTGTCGACTTGCGTTTTGCCTCATTCTGCTGATTCGCCCTGTTTCACCCGGCTCAACTGCCCGACATCACCCGGGCGGAGGATTCGGCCTAGGTAGATTTCGCCTGCTCCAGTTGGCCCACGGCGTCGAAGAGCACTTGCTGTTGCATCAGTTTCCGCGTGAACAATCTCCCCTGCAAGCTTTGAGATATTCTTCCCCTGGTTCTTTGTAACGGCGAATTTGACTTGTCGCGACGTAGCTTGCAGAGCGAAGACCAGTCGTGCTGCTGTATTCCTAAGTTATTATCCGGTCCCGATGTACATCGGGATTGCGGCCGGGGTGCCATCTAACATTCTTCCTATTACAGACTACTAATTACATCCCTTTATTATGCATGATCAAATTTACCCTTGCGAAAACCTCAAGATGTCCTAATAATATCTATATACTTGAGTTATGCATAATTTTATTCGCACTTACGTGCAAAATCAAGGGGAATTTTCACATATGCGGATAAGTTCTAATGTTTCTGACTCGCAGGATTCGCTCCATATTTGCCAGCGAATCGCTGCCGTTCGCCTGGAGATCGCAGGCCCTCGCGGTAAGTCTCGCTTTGCGAGACTGTTAGGTATTTCTCCCAGCACATACGACTATTACGAAGACCAGCGTGTGCCACCAGCAGACATCCTTGTGCGAATCGCCAACGTGGCAGAAGTTGACCTGCGATGGCTGCTTACAGGCGATCTGGCCGAGTCGACAGTACCCTCCGACCATCCTGCCGTACAGAGAGTTGCCGCACTGCTGGCACGGTGCCCCAATGCCGTCGGACCACTCTCGGCGTTTCTGGACATACTCGAAGCATCAATGGCATTCCCTGCCAAGGGTGCTGCGGAATCCACCGAACTCGATCAGACGACCGCCGACTACGTATCCGAACCTCAGGCGGATGCTGCAACACACGCCACCCCAGACTCAACACAGCAACCCGCCAATGCGTGGATTCCCGTGCTGGGAAGAACCGCTGCCGGCGTGCCTCACTTCTGGGCAAACAATGAAGAGGCACTGGGCATAACGATGCTTTCAGATATCATCGAGCAACACCAGCGCAGCGCCGGCAGGCAGGTACAACACGCCTCAATCCTGCATCACGATGACGCCAACCAGACCACGCAAAACGATACCGCAAGCTCCATCGCAATCATCACACTCAACAAACCGGACGAGTCCGGAACGGCCGCCTTCGTCAATGCGTCGGCCATCAAAACGCAATATCCAGATGCGTTCGCACTCATGGTCGATGGAGACTCCATGAACCCGGAGTTCCGACATGCCGACATCGTTATACTCAGCCCATCTGTACCCGCCACCGATGGCAAACCGGCCGTTATACAACTGAAGAACCAGATAGGCGTCACCTGCAAACTCTTCCGCCGCGCAGCCGACACCGTGCACCTCATCCCCATAAACGAACAACTCTCCCCGCAAGCCTTTGACGCCAAGCAACTGGTCTGGTCCCTCAAAGTGCTCGCCAGAATCCGCCAATAACAAACCTGCGAACATGTTGTTGCGTAGTATTGTTGAGAGCAGGGCGGATCTCCGAACGTCACCCGCGCCGCCGGGCGAGAGAAGCATCCTGCTACCCCCAATCCGCTTCCTCTGCCGCCCTGAGATAACTTTGATCGAGCTTGCCGGGCGGCTGTAAATCTTAGACTTCTGATCACTTAAGGCGTTAACACCTCGCATATCGCCCGTCGCGATCAAGAGATTACATATTTCAGTCTCTCGCCTGACTCCATCGTCAATTTGGCCCTTTTTGCGACCATACCGCTTGATTTCTGCTCACAACATACCCAACTTAAGTACTTGATATTTTCATTCGCTCAGGTTAGACTGCATTCTGACATAATCGACGTTCTGGAACACCCAATGATATCAATGAAGAAAATCGCGACGCTATGCGGCGTTTCGGAGGCCACCGTATCCAACGCACTTGGAGGAAAAACCGGCGTCAGCGGCAACACCCGTCAGCGGATAACGGACGTGGCCGAGAAGTATAACTACCGCCCCAATGCGCTGGTCCGCAGTATCCAGGAGAAGCGAACGAGAACCGTCGGCATCGCCATTAACGACTTCCACCTCGAATTCGTCGGTACGGTCATGACGGGCATCGTCAACGCCCTGCACGCCAACAACTATGAAGGGTTCATCATCAACTGGGATACCTCCCTTCGCGATGGAGCGCATGTTCTGCGATCGATGGCGGAAAGGCGTGTGGACGGCATCCTGATGTATCCCCCCGGTGCGATTGACCCCAGAACATACATGGAAGAAATGAGAAGCTTCCACGCTCCGATGGTCCTTATCGACATGCAGATACCTCATGACGAAGCCGATCTGGTCTGCAGCGACGACTACGAAGGCGCATACGCCATCGCAAAACATGTGATAGAACTAGGACATCGCAAGATCGCGATTAATTGTGGAATACTGACCAAGCGTTTTGAAGGTTTCCGCGATGCAATGCTGCACGAGGGAGTACGGTTGCGGCCGGAATGGGTCTCCAAGGAAGGCAGCTACCAGGACGCGTACGATGACGCCAGGAGGTGGTTAGCCCAGCCGAATCGGCCAACTGCCATCCTGAGCCTCAACGACGAGGCGGCTGCAATGGTTCGCGCGGCTGCCTATGACTCAAACGTGCGAATTCCCGATGAGCTGTCGATAACCGGCTTCGCCGACCTGGCTGTTGCCAAGTCGATCAGGCCGATGCTTACCACCGTCAATCAGGATGCCATGGAACTCGGCAGGCGATCCGCCGAGCTGCTGCTTTTCAGGATACAGGAGCGTATCGATGAGGAAGACGACTACCGCCCCACCCCACAGACCGTGCTGCTGCCCACAAAACTGATAGTTCGCGGATCAACCGCACCACCGCCAACAGCGTGATCGTATGGAGCATGTCATGAGACGCACAGATAGATCAATCATCGTGAACCACAGACGAATTCCCGACGGCCGCGGCTTTACGCTCATAGAGCTATTGGTCGTCATCGCCATCATAGCGATACTGGCATCCCTCCTGCTGCCTGCGTTAAGCAAGGCGAAAGAAGCCGCCCAAGCCACGGGATGCCTGAGTAACGTCAGGAATATCAACCTGGCATACCAGTTCTACTTCCGTGACCACAACGGACTGATCCTGGCGCCGTTCCCATACATCGGTGGCGTTTGCGACTTCGCTAACATATGGGACGCACTGCTGGGTAGGGAATACCTTGACAACCCTTTCCCCGCCCCGGCTCGCCCGACAGACTTCAGCGGCGTCTTTGTGTGCCCGGCAGATCAAATAGTCAGGCAATACGGATCTGACACCGGCACGCCGCGCAGCTACTCGCGAATCGTCTGGAGAAACCCAAGCTGGCTATACGCATATGACAACGCAAACTTTCGCGTGGATACCTTCAGCGACCCGGGTGATCAGTTCCTGCTGGGCGAATGGCACTGGAGCGGAAATTTCCGAAGGATTAACTGGCCGGGCGGCGCGATGGGCTACAACGCGTGGCAGCACGCAAAGGACCTGTCCGGGATGTACCCCGCATTCGGACAAGGCGTCCCCGCCGACGGCTATCACGGCGTGAACCGCCAGACATTCGGATACATTGACGGCCACGCCAATCTCCTGAAACGCAGCGAAGCCATGCAAGAGTATCACTGGCTTCCCCAGTAACACCCTCCCGCCGGACCGCAACACAAACAATCCAACAGAAAGGCCCACCAATGCGAAATGCACTCGCCGCGTCTCTGTTCGCGTTCACTCTGCTTGCGGTACTATCGTCATGCGTTCTGGGAGAATCCCAAAGAGTCATCTGGATGAGCTTCAACAGCCCGTCCGCATTGAAGCCATGGAAGCAATACGCCGATGGCAAGGAAACGCCCGGCGCGGCTATCCTCGTGGGAGGCAAGGACGGCAAACTCTCAATGCCACTTCCAAAGCCGGGCACCAAGAGAGTCTCGCGAAAGATCGCCCTGCCTGCCCAGAAGACCCCCGCTAAACGATGGTTCCAGATTGAACTCACCGTCCGCGGCCCGGGCCTGGAGTATAACGATATGGACATGCTCATCCAGAGGCACTACGCCGACGGCAAGAGCGAATGGTACGAGCGGGGCAAGGGCAACGGGTACTTTGCAAAGATACCGGCCACGTGGCTGGGCAGGCGGATATACACACGCGGAACCCTGCCTGCAGGCGTCACGGCGATAACAGTTCACATGAAGGCCAAGTGCGTAAAACCGCCGGCCGAGATGCGCCTGAAAAACGTAGCCCTGATTCTCATAGACCGTGGAATGATGTTCCAGTCGGATCGTATCGGAAACATCTTCCCCGGCGAGAGTGGCATGGTGAGCCTGTCGGTGCCCGCGCCGCAGAATATCAAGGCAGGCACCATCACACTTCGCGACGAAGAACTTACCGTACTGAAGACAATCCCCCTGCCCAAGGGGCAAGACTGGATCGACATCCCCCTGCCGACTCGCGGTTATTACGATATCGTCGCAACAGCTACGTACAATGACGGCAAGACCGAACGCGTCAAGACGTCTGCAACGGTGGTCGGCCCGCTCATCCCCGAAGCCGAGCGTATGAAGTCGCGTTTCGGATTCAACGGCTGCTTCCGCGATATGGATGTTTTCGCGGGCGCCCGCTGGGATCGCCGCTTCGTGAACCATGCTAGAATCTACAAGAATGGGCCTCGCAAGATCCCCGCCAAAATCATTCCAAGATCCCGGTATAACGCAAATCTCACCAGCGTGTACTGCTTCTCAAGCCAGCCGGAATGGCTGCTGACCAACAAACGCCCCGCCAGTGACACGAATAGTCACCATTTCTACCCGATGCGCGACACCAAGGGCCTGGAGGCAATGTTCCGCCACGAGCAGAAGGTTATTCAGCAAAAGAAGGTCAAATTCTTCGAGGTGGGCAACGAGTATAACTGCACATGGAAAGGCACGCCCAAGGAGCTCGTCGAGCACCACAAGCAGGTTTACGAGGCCATCAAGGCAATCGACCCCGACACGCAGGTAATCGGCCTGTCGCCGGCTATGATCGACATGGCGTGGATCAAGAAACACGTTGATCTCGGCGTGCTGAAATACATGGACGTACTGGGCTTCCATCCCTACGTGAAGGCCACCATGCCAGAAGCCGAGTTCATTGGAAAGGTGCGAGAGCTCAAGGCATACATGAAGTCGATCGGCAAGGAAGACATGCCGCTGCATGCAACCGAGTTCGGCTGGACCATCCCGCCGGGCGACTGGCAGAGGCCCGTTACCGAGCTCACACAAGGACGTTACTGCTCAAGATCGCTCGTGCTGCTGGCGGCGGAAGAAATCGATGCGATCATGTACTTCATGCAATATATGTGGAGGCCGTTCGGATATTCGATAGCCAACACCGATTACACGCCCCGCCCCGCTTACGCAGCCTACGCCAACACGGTCCGCCACCTCACCAACACCACCGGCGCGGGCAAGATACTCAGGCTCACGCCGACCACTTACGTGGCGTTGTTCAATCGCTATGGGAAGACCGTGGCAATCGCGTGGGATATCGAGAAAACCACGGCCGCGTTCATTCCCGGCAAGAAGCTATCGGTGCGAAGCCTCACCGGCAGGCTGATCGACAGCGCAGAGAAAGATGCGTTCGCCGTCTCCCCCAGTGCGATTTTCGCAAAACTGGATGACCTGGCTTATTACAATATTAAGACAGTCAAGTCCACCAAGGTTCGCCAGGGTTGGCGAGTACGTATGCCGTGGACACCTGTCTGGGTTCCCGCGGAGTTGGAACTGAAGGGCAAGACTGTCCGCATCCCCATAGACGCCAAGCCGGGCAAATACACGATGATCGGCAGAACCCCCACCGGCTGGCAGGCGGTTGAGCTGGAAGTGGCGGTCCTGCTCTCGATACAGAGTGCAACACTCGCGCCCGAAACGCCGGGCAAACCCAGATCGCTTGTCATAAAGGTCCGCAACGAACAGCCCACTGCCGCCGCAGTGCAGGTAACCGCCGCATTCAAGAGTCTCAGGGCCCTGCCGACGATAACCGTCAAGATTCATCCCGAATCCACGAAGAATGTGATCGTCCGGCTGCCGAAGCTGAAGTCCGCCAGGCAGTACAAGGGATTCGTCACCGCGAACACACCCAAAAATGGCAGGAGCGTAAAAGCGAAGGTGCGCGTGAGCATCACCCATATGCCTCTGCCGCTACGCAAGAACGACTCATGGGACTCGCTGCCAGTGATGGATTTTTCCAAATGGCATCAGTTCGGCGGCGGTGCCAACCAGCCGCGCAAGATAGCGCCAGCCGACTGCTCAGCCACGCTGCAATTGGGCCATGACAGCATCGGCATACACGCCCGCGTTGTGGTGCGGGACGATAAGCACGTGCAGACGAGGACGCCCAAACTCATGTGGATGGACGATTCGGTGCAGTTCGCCTTCGATCTGGACGCGGACAAGCCCTGGGTAGCGAACGCCGGCGGTAAGGACGGGCACTACAAGGTATACGAATACGGCGCGGCCCTGAAGGACGGCAAGGTCATCACCTATCGATGGCTTGCGTATGACGGTAAGCTCAAGGCTCAGGTCGTCCCCGAGAATCTCAAGGCAAAAGTCACCCGCACGGGCGACAAGACCGTCTACGAGATAACATTCCCCTGGAGTGAGCTCGGTATGAAATCCCGCCCCAAGGCCCCCGCAGCCATCGGGTTCTCCATGGTGGTCAACGATACCGACCCCGGCCGGAAGAACGGGATCACGCTGTTCAGCGGCATAGTGGACGCCAAGGTTCCCCAGGAATTCGGCAAGCTCTGGATATTGGAGTAATGACCGACCAGCGCACCGGCTGAACTCGCATTCGGCCGGTGCGTTATCACATAAGATGCGATGATGACTCGTTGCGTGGCGTTGTAACGGCTGGTATGATTCTGGCATGCAACGAGTACGAGTTAAAATCGAAGGTCTCCAGAACCCCAAAGATGCGCTGCGAGCCGCCCAGATGGGAGCCGACGCCATAGGCCTGGTCTTCGCCGAGAGCCCTCGCTGGGTATCGCCCGAGCAGGCCCGCGCGGTGGTGGATGTGCTTCCGCCATGGGTGTCCACCGTTGGCGTTTTCGTCAATGCCGAATCGGATGTCATCAATCGCGTGATCGAGCGAACGCACATCTCGCACGTGCAGCTCCACGGCGATGAGGATCCCGACATCCTGTCCAAGATAAACGCACCGTGCATCAAGGCGTTCCGCGTGAAGGATGAGTCCTGGCTTGCCGATGTAATCTCCTGGATCAGCGACGCCACCGCCAAAAATAACCTGGCGGCTGTCCTGCTGGATGCCTACTCCAAAGACGCCCGCGGTGGCACTGGCGAAGTCTTCAACTGGGATATGGTAGCAGGCGCCCGGGCGGCAGGTGCGATGGCAGGGATAGACCCCATCATCCTGGCAGGCGGCCTGAGTTCGCAAAACGTGACCCACGCGATAGACCTGGTTCAGCCGTGGGCGGTGGACGTAGCCAGCGGCGTGGAAAAGAGCCCCGGCGTAAAAGACTTCAAGCAAATCGCCCGCTTCATCCGCGCCACCGAGGAAGGCAGGGAGCTCAGATCGGAGTTCTGGCTGTAGTTTTCTGTAAGGCAGAACCCAAGACCCCGACAGTTCGTAAACATCCGTGTGTCCGCTCCCGATCAGCCCGCAAACCCTACACTAGAAGATATTCAACCTGAAGTTGATTGGCTCTGGCCTCTCAGACGCTAATATTAATGGCTGTGACTGCAATCTCGGACACCAAGATCACAATTAACCCCGGCATCGCGCCGGATATCGAACACGATTCGGAGAAAATAATGACTGCTGAAAACCAGGACTACAAGGTTAAGGACATAAGTCTTGCCGATTTCGGACGCAAGGAAATCAGCATCGCCGAGCACGAGATGCCCGGACTGATGGCCACCCGCGAAAAGTACGGTAAGGACAAGCCCCTCGCCGGCGCCCGCATCATGGGTAGTCTGCACATGACAATCCAGACGGCTGTGCTGATCGAGACGCTCGTTGAGCTCGGCGCCGATGTCCGCTGGTGTTCATGCAATATCTTCTCCACGCAGGACCACGCAGCGGCAGCCATCGCAGCCGCCGGCGTGCCCGTGTACGCATGGAAGGGCGAAACGCTTGACGAATACTGGTGGTGCACGAAGCAGGCCATCATCTGGCCAAACGGCAAGGGCCCGAACCTGATCGTAGACGACGGCGGCGACAGCACGTTGATGATCCACCGCGGATACGCGGCCGAGAAGGACGCATCGGTCATCGCCGGCGACGACAAGCCAGCTGACCTTATCTCGCTCGACGCTGTGCTCAAGGAAATGCTGGCTGAGACTCCCAAGATATGGGAAGGCGTCGTGGCTGAGTGGTCAGGCGTTTCGGAAGAGACCACCACCGGCGTCCACCGCTTGTACCAAATGATGGAAGCCGGCGAACTGCTGGTGCCGTCGATCAACGTGAACGATTCGGTAACCAAGAGCAAGTTCGACAACGTCTACGGCTGCCGCCACTCGCTCACCGATGGCATCAAACGTGCGACCGACGTCATGATCAGCGGCAAGACCGCGATGATCTGCGGATATGGCGACGTAGGCAAGGGCTCGGCCGAAGCCATGAAGAACGAACGCGCGATTGTCATGGTCAGCGAAGTTGACCCCATCTGTGCCCTGCAGGCATGCATGGCCGGTTTCAAGGTTTGCACCGTAGAAGACGCCCTGCCGCATGCCGACATCTACGTAACCACCACCGGCAACTTCAACATCATCACCATCGAACACATGGCGAAGATGAAGGACCAAGCGATCGTCTGCAACATTGGCCACTTCGATAACGAAATCCAGATCGAAGAGCTGATGAACTTCCCCGGTATCGTCCGCACCAACATCAAGCCGGGCACCGACATGTTCACCTTCCCCGACGGGCACAGCATCTATCTGCTGGCCGAAGGACGTTTGGTAAACCTCGGCTGCGCGACTGGGCACCCCAGTTTCGTGATGAGTAACTCGTTCACGAACCAGACTCTGGCCCAGATCGACCTGTGGACCAACAAGCGTGAAGTGGGCGTTTACCGCCTGGACAAGAAGCTGGACGAAGAAGTTGCCCGCCTTCACCTTGCCAGGCTCGGCGTCAAGCTCAGCAAGCTGAGCCAGGAACAGGCCGACTACATCAGCGTACCGGTAGACGGCCCATACAAGCCGGAACACTACAGGTACTAATCGCACAAGTTACGATAGATAAGCGAAAATTGCAGCGAAAATTGGGACTGTCCCGGCGTTTGGGACCGTCCCTTTTTTTCGCGGCGGATGGCAAACAACCACGAAAAGCCGGGACAGGCACGTGCGCTACGCTTCTTGAGTTTACCCGCCGGGGCGGGCCAGTCCCGCTTTTTCGCTCGCACATTGCCAATCCACAAAGAAAAGCGGCGGTTCGCTCAAGGGCGGCCGCCGCTTTTCTTGCATCATTATGTTCTTCGCGTCATTTCAGCATACTACCGCACATCTGAACCTGCCGTCATCGCGATTATCCCGGGCGGGCAGTTTGTCACAGCCGACACTATATCGAGCGTGTCCACCTTCTTCTCGGGATGCGGGTTCTTCCACTGTGCCGCGAATACGGTTATCGGATTGCGGATCGGGTTCTTGCCGATCCATGCCGGCTTGCCATTGCTGAACATGCGGGGAGAGTCCCACCAACTACCCAGGTGATGCCCGAGTTTCATAGGCAGCTTCACCTTGGTCCCATCGGCATAGTGAAGCACGATGTCGGCGATCCGGCTGCCGTCGGGCATTGTCCATCCAGTGACAAGAATGGCATGCAGCGTGTCGAACATTCTGCCCACCTCAACGCCCTTCACCGCCACGGGAGAATCCATCCGCCGGACTTCAGCGTAATGATGCTCAGCCGCATTGATCCGCTCAAGCGTGTAGCGCGTTCGTTGCGTACGCATCGTGAGCTAATCTTGAACTGGTTTCGCGCACAGAAGCAGTTCAACAGCGGGATCGTGGAGGGTTTGAACGCCAACGCCAAACTGGCCTTCAGAAAAGCCTACGGATATCGGACATACCAAGCAGCGGAAGTGTCGTTGTATCATCAACTTGGACATCTACCCGAACCAAAACTAACCCACGAATTCTGCTGAGGAGCCCTACTTTCTACGACTACATAAAAACCGATGATGACTCACTTTGGCTCACGCCAGGAAAAACTCTCGTACACCCGACACCCTCCACTGATCCTGATATGTTGCCAATTGGCTTCGAATGCAATATAACCGGTGCAGATGAATGATACTGAGCTGGGCAGACGCCCGCAACCGGCATGGAGTCGGTGTGCGGGCGCAGAACATTTCAGCTCGCAGAATTCATCTAACGAGAACCTACGAAGACCAAAGATAGCCAAGGACAATCATGCCAGAGTATGACATCAACTTTATCGGGCACCTCTGTTTCGATGAGACCATCCAGGACGACGGCACCCGCTCGCTGGTTACTGGCGGAGCAGCGCTTTACGGAGCGATCGCCGCAGCCAAGCTCGGGGCCAAAGTAGCACTCGAACTGAAGCTGGCCGCCAAGGATATGGACGCCGCGAGCATTCTCACCGAAAACGGAGTGGACGTACTGCCCATCACCTCGGCCGAGACCACGCAAGTGGAAGTATCACATCCCGATCCCAACAACGTTGATGAAAGACGGATCCTGACGACGAAGTTCGCTGGTTTGTTCAACATGGACGAAGTGAAACTCCCGGCCGCCGCGCACGTGCACCTGGCCGGCTGCAATGATCATGAGTATCCGCTGGAGTTCATCAGGGCGATCAGACCCAAGTGCGCCAGCCTGTCGGTTGACATGCAATCTTTCGTGCGAAACAACGATCCAGAGACCGGCGAAGTTTCGTTCAGGGACGATCCGGACAAGGTGGAAGTAGTCTCCCTGATGGACAGAATCAAGCTAGACATCCTTGAGGCAAGCCTGCTGTGCGGAACTGATGATCTCAAGAAGGCGGCCGGTATCATCCAGGGATGGGGATGCAACGAAGTGGTCATCACCTGCAGCGATGGCGTGCTGGCCCAATGCGGCGATGAATCGTATTTTGAGAAGTTCTCCAACCGCAGCACCGTCGGAAGAACCGGCAGAGGCGACACAACCTTCGGCGCCTACCTCGCCAGCCGCGTAAATCGCACAGTAGCCGAATCCCTGAAATACGCAGCGGCCCTGGTCTCAATCAAGATGGAAACACCCGGCCCCTTCAGCGGAACAGTCGAAGATGTACAAGAAAGAATGAACGCCAGCTAAGCCAAAAGTGAAGACACCCAGAAAGCGAGATCGCAACAACCACTAACCGTCCCGCTTCTATTTACCTTTATTGACAAGACTTCAGGCATACAATATGAATAGCCAAACAAAGTTAGAATGTCGAATTAAAGATGCCATAGCCAAATCGCCTGGCAGTCGCGTTTTCCGCCATGTCCTGTGCGTCCACCCCTATCAACGGACCGGCTCATCTCTGACGGCCTTCCCACCGTTGGGTTTGGAATATATTGCCGCCGCGTTGCGTCCGTACGCTGAACGAATCGACCTGATTAACTTCCGGCATGCACGCACGCCTAGCACCCTGCCGTCCCTGACACCGGAGACCGACCTGGTCTGCTACTCCGTCAACTGGCGGAAGGAGATCGAATCGATCCGCGACGACATCAATGCGTTGCCCCCCGGGACTATGACGATTCTGGGCGGGCGAACGGCGACTGAGAATCCGGGCTACTGGCTGGATGCATGTCCCAACGTAGAAGCGGTGGTCTGCGGCGATGGTGAGCTGGCAATCGCCGAGATTGCTGAGGGGCGCCCGTGGTCCGAGATCGCCGGTCTGGTGCGACGCGGGGATGATGGTCAGATAGTGCATAATCCGGCGCGAGCCAACGCGCCGCTGGCCGAAGACCTGCTCCCTGCCCGCAACCTCCGCCGCCATCCGTACTATCTGACGACCAAGGGAGTGAGCACGGGGATCGAGGTTGATATGGTCGCCGGGTCGCGAGGATGTCCGTACAACTGCAAATTCTGTAACTTCGCGGTCAATCCCTGGGGTGTAAAGCGGCAATGGGCGCCGCGTTCGCCGCAGTCGATAGTCAACGAGATCGAACAGATCGACGCGGTCCTGATCTTCTTCGTCGACGACGTGTTCACCCATCAGCCCGACCGGGTCGAGGAGATCTGCGACCTCCTGATTGCCAAGAAGATTCGCAAGCACTACATAGTCAACGCTCGACTGGAAATTGCAGAACGCCCCGACATTATTCGCAAGATGGAGCAGGCTGGATTCATCGTCCTTATGGTCGGTGTGGAATCGACGCAGGATGCAACGCTGGCGTCGATGGGCAAGGGATTCAACATCGCACAGGTCCGTCAGAGATTCGAGGTACTCCGCCGGTCGAAAATGCTGGTCAACGCGTATTTCATCGTCGGCAATATTGGTGAGACTGAGGAGCAGATGCTCTCCATCGCGCCGTTCGCCCGGTCGATCGGTGCGAGCCTGATCCACGTTTCCCGACTGCGAAACGAACCGCATTCGGGACTGAATGAACTGGTCGAGCAGAGCCCTGGTTATCACATTGACCCACGCGGCTTCGTCTACAGCGATCAGTACTCGTCCGAGCACATCGCGAACCTGCGCAAGAAGATCGACAAAACCTTTCACACCCCACTGCACGTGGTGGCCGTGGTGCTGAAACTGTTGAGGGTCCTGAACGGGCGTGCAATGGCCAGGGTTGCGCTGAGAGTCGCCTGGTTCCTGGTGGTCCTTCTGACCACCCAGGCGTTCCGGAAGACACGCAAACGAAGAGCCCGCTCCAAACGCTAATGTGCAGATGCGGGCCGGCTATAGCAGCCCGTTGAAAAAGCTATCCCTGCTGCGTGCGGGCCTGTTCAGTCGTTGCGCCTTATGGCGATGGCGGTTGGGGTGGCTACCATTTCTGCCAGGGCTATGTCGGCTTCGCAGAAGGGTTGCTCGCCCTTGCGATAGAACACGATCAGGCCGATCAATTCGCCGGGGGCCGGGATGAGCGGCATGGCAAGAATGCTGACGCCCGGGAGGAACTTGCGTATCTCGGCGTCAAAATTCTCCGGTTCATCGCTGGCGTCAGCCAGGAAACACTCAGGGAACTCCAGAATCTTTTCCACGATGGGTTCAACAAGCGGCGAGCAGAATGCGAGCTCATCGGGATGCGGAACGCCAAATCGCCCGGCGATCTGCAGCTCGGCTTCGGCGTCACAAACCATCGCCACGCCAAACACCGGTCCGCTGCGATGCACCATCAGTCTGAACAGCACGCGGAATACGTCATCGTCCGTGCTCGCGCCGATAAGCTCGCGTTGGAAACCCATCAGCACCTGCTGGGTTGAAAACTGGCTGCTCAGTGCGCGGTAGGCAACTGCCAGGTCGGCACATTCGGTTTCGAGCTGACCTTTAATCACCTTGCGTTGAATGTTGATATCGCGGGCAAGCCTGCGGAGCTTTCGCGAACGCGCCTTGCCGCGAGCATAGGTCTGCTGGCGACCCAGTTCAGCGTCAACAACACTCATCAGACGATTCAGATCCAGCGGCTTGGTCATCAGCTCTACCGGCCGAAGTCTTGACGCCTCAGTAAGCGTTTCCGGATCGCCCTGCCCTGTAATCACGATGGCAGGCAAGTCTACCGAAATCGTGCTTCGCAGCGAGTCGATAACGTCCAGGCCCGTGCAATCGCCCAGCATCAGATCGGTAATGAGCAGATCGGGCGGGTTCTTGCGGGCACACTTGACGGCCTCCTGACCGCTGGCGGCAGCTTCCAGAACCAAGTCATCCCGCTCGAGCGCATCTAGCAACAGCTCGCGAAGATCAGCTTCGTCATCGACTATCAGAACGCGCGATTTCTTCCTTGAACTCATTCGATTATCACCTGTCACTTACTGGCGCACACGGCGCGAGGGAGTTGAATATATGCTGTAGTACCCTGTGCTTCCTGACTTCGAAGCCACAGTTTGCCATCGTTATTGGAAATCAATCTTCTTGCCCGCGGAAGGCCCAGGCCGCGGCGACGCCCGGCATCCTGGAACGAGAAGAACGGCGTGAACACGTTCTCAAGCGTGTCGGCGGACATTCCTTTGCCATCGTCGCTCACCGTCAGGAGCACCGCATCGGCTACATCATCCAACTCAGCGAACAGTCGCACATATCCGTCATCACTGCCCAGCGAATTGGCTGCATTCAACACAAGCTCGCCGAGGGAAGCGACCACCTGCTCAGCGTCCACCGCCACACACAAATCATCTGACGCCAGACCGATATCTATCTTAAGATCGCCTGCCCGCTCATGCGGCACTTCTCCGAAGACCTCCACCACCTTAGCGAAAATGTCCGCAACCCGAATGTTCGTAACCTTGGGCATAGGAGGGCTTGCAAGCTCCATGAGATCGGTGATCGCATCGCTTATTCGCTGTCCCTGCTCATTAATCTGCTGCCACGTGCGGCGATCATTCTCGTCGGTCGCCCGTTCCAGCATCAACTGTGCACGCCCACAAATGACAGCCAGCGGATTGTTCATCTCGTGTCCCGCACCGGCGGCCATCTCGCCAACTGTCGCCAATGTCTTTCGCTCCGTGGTTGCTTCCTGCATTTCGACGAGGCGTTGGCTGGCGCCTGTAAGTTGCTCGCCCAGTTCAATCGCTTCGCAGCGCTGCTGCACAAGCGAAAGGACCGACTCAAACACTTCGCCGAAGCTATCCAGACATTCGGCAACGCCCGAACCGCTTCCTCCGCCAAACGAATCCTGACACCACAACACGCCACCCGCACACCTTCCGCTAGCCGTGAGCCCGCGCCCGGCATATCCCGCCAGCGAGACCCACTCATTTACATCTTCCGGCGAATCAAGCAACGCTGAAACCACATCCACAGCCGCGGCTTTATCGCCAGCGTCATATAAGCTGGCATCCTGACGACACGGGAACGTTCTGAACCTCGGATTATCTCCGCCGTCAATAGCAACAAGAGTAGCGGTATCGCCGCAAGTGCTTAACGAATACACAATCAGGGGCTCTGCCGCTGAAACGAGAATTCCAGAAGCGGTTGTCACCGTGGCGGCCAGACGTTTCAACACGTCGGCTATCGTAGTATCACTGGATGCGTTAATCACGAAGTCGCTTACGAGTTCGGCGTCACATGCCTTCGAAGCCAGTTGCGGTTGCGCGTCGAGCAGTCGCTCGTTCAATCCGGCAAAGGCTGCTGCCGCATCCAACATGGTCTCCTGCGGACCAGCAATGAGCGAGGCAGAGTCGCCATCGATTCGCCCCGCAATTTTTGCGACAACCGACGGTAATTCGTTTGCGATTTGCTCTACCAGACCAGGCGCGATGCCCAACTGGGAGGCGATTTGCGCGGGGGAGCGATCAAACGCGAGATTACCCGAAAAGCCCATGCGATTTTCGCGAGCGAGCGTATCGCCAAGGCAGACGATAACGACAAGATCGCGTGAGGAGACGGACTGGGGAAACACCTCAAACGGATGGTGGCACAACCAGAGCACAGTCTCGATCTCCGACCCCAGGTTCCATACCCTCGCCAGGTGCAGCCCTACCAGCGAATGATCCACTCCGATAGTGTCTCGCTCGTACTGGGATATATTGCCATTGTGGCGTTTGGCGGCAGAGACTATGCGGCTGTAGCTCTTCGGAAGGCACTGGTCCAACACGAGCTTGCCCAAATCGTGCAACAGTCCGCAAAGGTAGGCCTTGGATGGATCTACATTGAACTCGCTTCGCTCGGCCAGCATTTGCGCCGCACAAGCTGTCGCCAGACAATGTCGCCAGAATTCATCCAGCGGAAGTCCACCGCCCCGATGCGAAACATCGCGTCTTGACGCTGCAATTTGACCCGAAAGCACGAGCGATACCAGGGTATCTGCACCCACCGCATCGGCTGCGGTTTGCAAACATGCAACCGGGGCCTTGAGTCGCCTGGACGCTACATACAACAATCTGGCACTGAGTGCGGGATCCAGGCTCAGCAGACCGATAATATCCGCCGGCGAGCTCTGGGCCTTGATGGCCAGTTCCATAATGTGCGGAGCGACGGCAGGCATGGTGGGCAACGCCCCGAGATCGCGCAACAAGTCCTCTATCTGCTGAGCAGAGAGATTCCCGTTCGCCGGATCCTTGTTACCTGCTATTGACGTCACCCTGCCAAACACCCTTCTTCAAGACTTGACAAGTTCCAGTATCTTTCCGATGACATTCTCTATATTGAAGGGCTTCTTGATGAAGTCATTCGCCCCGGACTCCAGAAGGCTGTCCACTTCCTGCGGATTCACCACTCCGGAGATAATGAGAATCTTGATATCAGAAAATTCCTTCTTATCCCTGATAGTTTTACAGACGACGTTTCCGTTCACATCCGGAAGCATGTAGTCGAGCACAATAACGTCCGGCCGAAACTCCTGCGTCAGCACGCCGGCATCATATCCGGTATGAGCGGCCGTCACCTCAAATCGCCCGTCAGCTTCCAGGACATCAACGAAAAGCTCCACGATTTCGGGATCATCATCCACTACGAGAACACGAATCTTGTCGTTATCGAGACCATCGAGTGGAATATTATTGTCCCGCAGGAACTTGAGCAGGCAATCACATGGAATTCGCCTGAACTTGCTTCCCGGAACGCGAAAACCCTCAAGCTGACCGTTATCGAAACAGCGAATGATCGTCTGCTGCGATAATTTGCAAATATCGGCAGCTTCCCCGGTAGTGTAAACCGCTTTTCGCCTCATACCAAAGCTCCTGAATACCGCTACTGCGTCCCGTTGACTATGTTTATAAGTGCATCCCCGCTATTAGAAAGATACTCGCTAATAGGCTAAATCCCCTAGTCACTATACCTTTCCAATGTTACTCATTTTAACATTGAGTAAATCCCCGGGCAAGCAACAAGCAGCAAAAATCGCCCAAAACTGCCATTTCTTTAGCAAAAAGCTTCCGCAATGAACTTATCAACAAAAAGAGAGCACAGGCATTTGGGTGCCCGTGCTCTTGAGACAGTCTATTGAGTACTAGTTCTTTGTCCCGGCGAAACTGACTTGCCGCGACGACTTGTGACGACGAAGCCATAGGCGAAGACGCAAGCCTAGGCGAAGCCGCAAGCTCACAGAGCGAAGACGAGTCAGGTTCGAGTATTCTTAAATCCTTGTCAATCAGCTATTTCGGACAGGTTACTATCTGCCATCCTTCCTGTTGCAGAGTACTAGCAGGGGGATAAGGCTCAGTCGAAGATATCGTCCATCATACGATCTATGGCGATATCAAGCCTCTCCTCGGTCTCATATACGTTGTTTTCGATCTCGGACTTTACCCGCGCGACCAAGTCGGCACGAACGTCCGGCATATTCTGGATCTGTGCTGCAAGTTTTGCAGCGGAAGATATCTCTACCACATCGCGACTGGCTACAAAATCACCGGCCGGACTACTGTTAACAACAGCACCACCAGACTCCATAGCCTGCGTCACCGCGGGGGGTTGCACTCCATTGACATTCATTTTCTTCACTGCCTCATATTCAGGCCGCGACAACACCATCACGTGCCAAAAGGTCTCGAACATCGCTTGGATTCACGCATCCTTGCGCGACTCCAGGTGCTCGCTCATCGTTCGAGCCTTACCATTCTCTGGATTAAACAGCCGCCACCCATTCCCTTGGTGCCGACCATCCATCCTCCGTACACCTATTCTATCGAACATCCAAAACGATCCCTTGAATCGTTCTGATTATTCCGATTTTCCATAAGCGTTGGTGCCCACAAACATTAGAAAGCCACATTCCGAACTTTGAGTATTCACACTCAAAATACCTGTTTAGGCACATATATAATTTGTCCCTATATCGCCCAGCTTACCTATCTTAACATAAATCCTCGGTATCGCGTCCAGTTCTTCCGAACCAAACCAAACCGGCAAACTGCCTGATGGAATTCCTTACGCCAAAGATCTGATGCATCTTTACCTGCGAGGCCGACCCGTCTTTACGACGCCAAAGCCTCCCCCGCGACGGGCAAGCTCTATCGCCAAAACGGTAACATCCGCCGGCGTAATCCCACTTATCCGCAAGGCCTGTCCCAACGTCATCGGCCTGATCGCCTCCAGCTTCTGCTGAGCCTCCATTCGCAGATTCACAACCTTTGTATAGTCAAGCTCTTCGGGTATCTTCTTCGCATCCAGATGCTGCATCTGGTCAAGAACTGCCTGCTCCTTGGCGATATACCCGCTGTACCTGGCGTCCACAGCCAGAGACTCCATCGCCTCGGGGTCGGCGGCCAACAATGCCCTAAGTTCGCTGATCCCATCACCTTCGGCGTTGTCCAGTATTCCGCTGAACGTCGCAGCAGGACGCCGCAGCAGGTCCCAAAGGCTCTTGCCGGCAATCCTTGTGCTTCGCAGCAGTTCACCGGCTCGGCCTATATTGCTTAATTTGGATCCAAAACGCTCCAGGCGCGACGTGGCAGCCAGGCCCAGATTTTCCGCCAGTGGGGTCAGCCTCCGATCAGCATTATCTCCACGAAGCATTAGACGATGTTCCGCCCGGCTTGTAAACATCCTGTATGGTTCGGTTACGCCCTTGGTTACGAGATCGTCGATCATCACGCCGATGTACGCCTGATCCCGTCGCAGCACAAACGGCTCGGCCCCGTTGAGCATCTGCACCGCGTTTATCCCGGCCATCAGCCCCTGTCCGGCGGCTTCCTCGTATCCGGTAGTTCCATTGACCTGCCCGGCCATGAACAATCGTCGCGTAGCCTTCGTTTCCAGTGTTGCCGAAAGTTGGGTCGGCTGAGCATAATCGTACTCAATCGCGTATCCGTATCGCAGGATTTCGGCATTTTCGAGCCCCGGAATATTGCGTACGATCACATCCTGCACATCTTCGGGCAGCGAGGTGGCAATACCGTTCACGTAGATCCAGTTGGTATCCCTGCCCTCGGGCTCGATGAACACCTGGTGGCTGGTCTTGTCGCCGAAACGCTCGATCTTGGTCTCTATGGAGGGGCAATACCGAGGGCCGGTAGATTTTATCTGCCCGGTATACATCGGCGCCCGGTGGAAGTTGTCGCGGATCGCCTGATGAATGGTCTCGTTGGTATGCGATATCCAGCACGGAACCTGCTCAATATCCATATCGCCGGTAAGGAAGGAGAACCCACGTGGATTAGTATCTCCGTCCTGGCGTATGCATTTGTCGTAGTCGATGGTCTCCGACGCAAGCCGCGGGCACGTGCCCGTCTTCATCCGATCAAGCTGCAAACCGGCGGCAATCAGGGATTCGCTGAGCCCATCGGCGGGAGGATCGGCAAAGCGTCCCCCATACCATATCTTCTCACCCATATGCATCTTTCCG
>CBDUQP010000055.1:0-19810 GCA_965369385.1 uncultured Phycisphaerales bacterium | reverse complement strand
ATATCGCCACGCCGTCGGAGCCAGCATGCGGTTCATATCGCCCCATTCAACATTCTTCAGATCGTACAGCATGTCCCGAGTCAGCGTGATCTCTGTCGGATTCTTCGGCGGCGACAACGCAAAACTCTTGAACATCTCGCCCGCTATCTTCATCGCCGACAATTGCACTTCGTCATACTTGAATTGCAGACCCTGACACGAGTACAGATTGTTCGGCCGAAGCTGCTTTCTGAACGGTGTGGGACTGGTGAATAAATCGGCGTCAGGATGGCCGTAGTAGTGGAAGTCGATAACGTCCCAATCCTGTATGGACGCCAACGCCACCAGCATATACGGATACTCCGCCCTGTACTTGGCCGGCTTGATAACCTGGGTCTCGTAGACGAATATCGGCTTGCCGACGTAGCTCTGCGGCTCGAGCCACGGTGAATCATACGCCAGCCGCGGCGGCTCGCGCAGGCTGGACTTGAACGGGTAATTCGGCTGCTGCGGGTCCAGGCACATCTGCGAAATGTACGCTCCCACGGCAATGGCGTCGCCGAAGGAATTAACGTACGCGTTCTGCGGCGCCCCGCTATAACCAGTGTCAAACACAATCGGCACTACCGAGATGCCAATGCCAGGCTTGCCGACCGCACGCATGGCCTTGTAGACGCGCTGCTTGTGCTTGAGCAGCAAATCCATGAGGAATTCCATCACGTCTGCGCCGCGCTTGCGTGAGAAATCTCGCGGGCCATACTTGATGCCCGTCGGCGCTTTGAGCTTCAGACCAAGCACCTGGGCCTGCGTGACGCCGACCGCCTTGGCAAGCGGCATCATCATGATTGTCTTCTTGCCGAGCGACTCGCCTTCAAGCACGCTGCCCATCCACGCACGCCTGAGGGCATCGTCCGTCTTGTACTTCTTCGCCAGCCACTCGTTCCACTGCATGTAGAGTTCCTTCTGGAAGAACTCCGGCATGCTCAGGTGGTTCCCATACGCCCATATCCGCTGGAGCCACCACTGCTCGTTCGTAATCTCCCAGCAGAAGAACATCGGATCATCCGCATAACGCAGCCCCGTGTGCTTGTTGACGTGATTGAGCAGCCGCGTTATCTGCTTGATGTACGCGGCTTCGCATCGCTTGTCCCATATCTGCCAGAGATAATTGCGTTTGTGCTTGCTGAGCGCGTCAAGCCATGCCTTGCGAGTGGCGGGGTCATTAACGAGATCAACGTGCTTCGGCTTGACATCCTGGGCGGAGTTGAGAATATCGTTCCACACGCGAACACCGCGTTTATGCAAGGCGGCCAGCATGTAATCGTTCCGGTCCGCAGCAGACATGTCGCCCTTCTTGTATGAGTCCCACTTGTCCGCGTCAATGCGCCACCACCCCGGCGTGCGGAAGCCATTGAAACCGAGAGCAACAAAGCGATCCACTTCCGCATCGATGTGCTTGTAGTCCTTGGCTGTCAGAGTCCCCTGCGAAGCCCAAATGCGAATCCGCGTGCCCTTATACGAAAGATGACCGTCCTTAATCCTGACATACTCATCAGGCGACGGCAGCGCACCCTGGCACCCAGCCGCGAGTATCATAATAACCATACCAATAATAAATCCGCTGCGTTTCATCATGAACTCCTGCTTCTGCTGCATCGTGGATTCCCTCTTGATTGTGTGGAAACTGGCGGCCGCGATTACGGCAATGGCGCCTTTGGGCTGGAAAGTATTGGAAAGACTCTGGAAGTCTTTTGAAATTCGCTCGCCACCGGCAATTAACCGGCAAGTTGGAAGCTGTTATGGGTAGATGAGTGCGTCCATGCGAAGCGAAACTGACGCCGGCGGACCGTAGGCAATATCCGTCAAGGCGACGTAGGGCGAAAAATCACACGAGATCGCTTCGGCGTGTCCATCGACCATAACCAGACATCCCTTGCCGCCCGTTACCCCGGTGGCGGATATCTTGAAATTCCGGCCGTGACGGCTCCAATCGAAGCCCACCCCAGACCCGCTATACCCAGACCACCAGAACACGCTCGCACCCCACGGTGAGTTCCATGAGCCGATTGGCTCGCTTATGTTACCTCGATCGCCAATCATAATCACGTCGCTCGGGGAAAAAACTATCTCTGAAAGCCGCCGAACCTTCCAGTGAGTGCCATAGTATCCCCCCATAGAGGCACCCATGTCCAATCCCATGGCAAAGCGATTGGCGCTGTAAGATGCAAAATGCATATCCCTCTCATCCGACGGGCAGTGCAGAACGTGACCAGTCTCAGGAACGTCGGCCGTAGCGATCATCGGCCCCGCATTCGGCCCCACAGATATGTACTCACCTTCATTCAACCTGTCGTACCAGAGTGGCTGCGCAGTGCTGAGAATTCCCGTGTCATTGGCGGCCGCAGGCACGATGAAGCCATCATTCGCGGTGGCATACTGGTGAATGCCGACCCCGATTGCGCGCTGATTACTCAAACACGCGGCGATCCTCGCAACCTCCTGCGCAGTAGCTAACGCAGGCAGCAGCAAGCTGGCCAATATCGCGATAATCGCGATCACCACGAGTAGCTCAATTAGTGTAAACGCTTTCGATTTCATGATTTCTCCAACTCGCTGATGAGCTCGCCGCCGACAGTTCCGTCTCGATACCAATCGCGAGGTTCGACAAAGAACTCTCCCCGGTATGCATACGATGGGATATCCTCCTTCGGATTCTCGATGCAGCGAAGGAGCATTTCTATCGCGATCCGCCCCATCTTGGCGCGATCCAGATACACACATGGAATCTGCACAGGCACTATCTGGATGGACGGATCGTAATCACAGCCTACGAGTTCCACGTCGCCGGGAATACTCAAGCCCAACTGGCTGCACGCAAACGCAAGTGGAATCGCTTCGATCATGCTGTAGGCTACAATCGCCGTCGCTCCATACTCGATGCGATACAAATCCAAACGTTCGTGATAGTCTGTTCGCGGGCCGAGTATCCGTTTCGGAGGACAATCCCAACGTGGCATCGGCTCAAGCCCAGCGGCGGTCATCGTCTCAACATACCCCTTCATCCGGTCTCGCTGACTGTGATGCGTCTCCTGCCTGTAACATGGCATGTATCCGATCTTCGTATGGCCCTTGCCAATCAGGTATTCCGTTGCCATCCGCGATGCGCCGAGGTCATCGGGCACGATGGCATTGTGCTCCATGGGCTCGGTCGGATTCACGAACACCGCAGGGAGCCCCGACTCTGCCACGATCTCGGCTATTCCCTCACCCAGCTGAGCAACATCCAGAACCAGTCCATCCACGCTACGCGTTTCCAGGATGGGCAGCCGACCGAGATCGCCCGGAGTACCATCCCACGAAATCATGTTCAGCGCCAGGTGGAGGCCCTTCTCAGTGAGAGCCTCGGCGAGTCCCTCGATGAGCCCGGCACCGTAGTACGTCTTGACGTGTTCCTTCTCGAAGATCAGCCCGATGGTCTCGTGGCGCTGGCGTGCGAGCATCCTGGCCGCGAACATCGGCTTGTATCCGGTGTCCTTGATCGCAGCCAGCACCCTGTCACGCGTGCCCGGTGCAACCTTGGTAGATTTGTTCAAAACGCGGGAAACCGTAGCCGGCGCGACACCGGCGATCCTGGCCACGTCACGGTAAGTAAGCCTGCTCTTATCAAGTTTCACAATCGGCATCTTTTAATATCTCTATATATGTCTGTGGCTCGAAATCTCGATAGCATCCAGTACTTCGATCTCTGGCGTTGCCCGATCCGGCATCTTCCCAGCCGTGCGATCTTGCAGTCATGCAATCTTGCGGCCATGCGGCGAATTCGGAAAAGCTCGGGCAAATCCCGGCGACTTCCGGCGTATTGCAACAACTGCTGCCCAATACTGTTATCGCCACTTTTAAACAACTTACGTCCATGAATCCGAATTCATCAGCCCAAATCAATGAATGAATCCGAATTCATTTCACATAGTCTAGCATCCCAAACACAATAAAGTCAAGGAAAAACAGCCCCAAAGATCAATCACTCCTGTCAACGCGAAAGTGGACCCTCCTTCCGGCGGGCAGGCACGTATGTGCGATTCCGGCTTCGCCTGCGGCTTGCGGCTTCGTCGTCACAAGTCGTCGTGACAAGCCACTTCTTATACATGTCCCCGCTGCCATGCGGCAGGGCAAAGTCAACTTCGGACAAATCCGCACCACCGGTCAGTATGTTAATATATAACTGCGCCTTGCCCATACCCCAACCCGTTGCACTTACAATGTGAATCGCCCTCCCAAAACACACCGATTCTGCCTCACCGGCGTTTCAGGCTGAATATATTTCCCGGCTGTTGCGATACTACGCCTTTGATCGAAAGCATCGTCAGTGAGGCAGCCGCCCTGCCGCAGTCCAACTCCGTTTCACGGATAATGTCGTCCAGATTCATCGCCCCCGAAGCCAGAATGCCGACTATCGCCGATTCGGTCTCATCAAGGTTATCCGGCAGCGGGCGGGCGTGCTCGGCCGGCATATCCTCAGCCATCTTCTCTCCCACAGTGCCCAGATGCTCAAGAATGTCATCCAGATTCTGCACGAGGATAGCTCCGTCGCGAATCAGCTCATTAGCGCCCTGGCTGAACGCCGAATCCACTCGCCCGGGAATAGCGAACACCTGCCTTCCCTGCTCGGCAGCCTGGCTTGCGGTGATAAGTGATCCACTACGCTGGGCGGCTTCCACAATGAGTACACCCAGCGACAATCCGCTTATGATGCGATTTCGCTTGGGAAAGTTCCTGCTCTGGACGCCGTGCGCCATCGGAATTTCGGATACGAGCGCGCCGCGATTCTCAGCCACTATCTGCTCGAAGATCTTGGCGTTTTCCGGCGGATAAAAGTGGCACAACCCGCAGCCCATTACCGCGATGGTCCGGCCGCCAGCCATCATGGCTGCGCGATGCGCTGAGGTATCGATCCCTCTTGCTCCGCCCGAAACAACTGTGAACCCCGCCCGTGCGAGCAACTGGGCAAACCTGTCGGCCTGCTCCAGCCCATAGTGCGTGCATCTGCGTGAGCCAACAATCCCGGCCGCCAGTGAATCCGTATCCTTCAGTTGCCCCCATACATATAGAACGGGAGGAGGATCGTAAATGGTCTTGAGCGCCTCAGGATAGTCCGGATCGTTCAAACACAAAATCTGAACGCCCCTCTCATCGGCAAGGGCAATCTCGGTGTCAATCGTCTCTTCGGTCACATCTGCCAGCGCCTTTGCTTTCTTGGCACCTACGCCTTCGACCCCTCTCCACTGCCCGGGGCCCGCATCCAGAACCGATTGAGCATCGCCGAACACTTCCACCAGACGCCTGAAAATGATAGCCCCCACGCCATCAGCAAGCGAAAGCGCCAAGTGTGCCCGAACATTCGCAGTATTGTTTTCTTCAGCAGCGTTGCTCATGAATGTTACTTTCGTTCCTTCACTGCCTCGATGCGGCTGCGGAACTGCTGGGTCTCTTCAGTCACCTGTTTAACGAAACCATCGTCCTCCGCAGTGCCCATGACGGCCTTTCGCTCGGCATCGTCCACAAAGGTAATCTTGCGGAAGGGATTGTCATAGTCCTTCTTGCGGGTGGCGTAGGTCTGGTCGCGAACGAATTCCTGAATAGCGGCGGCTTCGTCGAGTAATCCTTGCCACGCCTGAGCACTGAGAGCATCTTCACCAACAACCGCCAAGGCGCTTGCCAGTGCGTGCTTCTGTTTTGCCAGCGGATAGGCCGTCCACAACGAGTCATACCGCTTGTGAATGACGTCCCAAGAATCCAAGCTACCGGATTTGATATCTGCCTTCAACTGCTCAAAATCATCTGCCTGTATCAACTGCCCCCCAACATTCACCCACTGGTCCACTCGCGGGGCGCCAAGGGCGTCACGCATATCGGCCAGTTTGGCATCCGGGTTGCTCTCCATATATGTCAGCAGATTCCGCACTGCGTAGTACTTCACCATGTCGCGGTAAGCATGCCATGCCGCGTGAGCCTTGGCTATTACTACGTCTCTGCGAGAATTCTCGATGTTCTCGCCGAGAACCTTCAGTTTTGCTACAGCATCGGCGGGACCTTCCATCAGCTCTCGTCCAATCTTCAGCAGTTGATCATCGTCCACCGCCGACACACCTTTGCCTTCATCACGCAACTTCGCCTTGGCGGTCCAGATCGCCAGCGTATCCATCGCAGCCAGCATCTCCTCGACGGTATCGGGCGCGAGTGAGTCAAATTCGATATTCTGCACCTTGGTAAGCCGCGTATCGCGGGCCTGGAATTTCCAGGTATTCCGCGCCAAAGCATACATGTTATACATCCACCAATACGCCGGCATAACCGACAGATACCCATCGGTCTCGTTATCGCTTACCAGGCTGAACGGTAGCGGAATATTAAGCTCTGCCGGGTAATCGCCCTTGGCCAGCAACGTGAACGATGCGAACTTGCAGCAATGCTTCACGCTAACGCACAGGCCCGGCCAGAACCCGCGACCAGCTTCTATCTCACCATCGGGCGAGCGGCTATTATGGTTTGAGCCTACCGTAGCGCACGCAGCCACGTTGCTTTGCCCCTTCACCAGGGCCGCCACCAGGAAGGAGTTGTTATGGTGCTGCTCGTGTGACGGGAAGATCAGATCGTTCAGGACCTCGCAGCAGGATATTGTCGAATTGTCGCCCAGATAAGAGTTAATCAAGCGGGCACCATACGTAAGCTTACAGCATTCGCCCATCACGAAACGCACCGCCTTACAGCCGTAGAATATCTTGCATCCCCTTCCAATTATGCCATTGACCAGTTCCACGCCTTCGCCAATCTGCGACGGCTGATTCTCGTTGGAATTGATCGTAAGGTTCTTCAGCTTATTGGCACCCTTGATGTAGGCACACGGTCCTACCTTCACATCCTTGATAATGCGACAGTTCTTGATTGTGCACCGGTCGCCCACTGTTCCGTAGAAGCCACGACGCGAGTCAAATTGTTTCTGCGTGATTTCTCCGAGACGTCGCATCAGTTCCGTATCGCCACGATACTTCGCCCAGATATACGCATCTCCGGGCGTCATTCCGTCAAATGGCATCACTTCTCGCCTGCCATTCTCGTTTACCAGGTCCAGCCAGATACGAACGCTCTCGTCTTCGCCATCCTTCACAATTCCATTTCCGAACTTGGAATGATTAGACGTCTGCATTTCATCGATATTCAGCAGGATCACGTGGCTACCGATGATATAATGCGCCAGGTAGCGAACATTGTGGACGGCTGCATCATCCCCGATATCACAGGAGACTATGCTGCTGTTGGTTATACCGACCGGTACGATCAGATCGTGATAATCGAGGCAAAATCCGCTAAGTCTTCCGATTCGCACCAAGCCGTAGAATTCGCAGCCCTTCACCGCTCGCGGATTGAATTTATCGTCAACACGGATATTGTCCCAGTCGTCGGCAGTGTTCCCATTGACGACCAGGGTCTCAATTTCGCTTGCCTTCAGACGTCGCCAACTATCGGCGGGTCTGTCGGACTGTATATTCCGCAGATAATATTCATCCGCACCTGGTGGCAGGAATTTTCCGCCGATGAACTTTCTTCCGATCGATTCGACGGACTTGATTTGCATGTCACTCATATTATAACCCCAATTCGCCGCTGCCAAGCCGTGCAACGCACGGATGGGAGCGGACTTGGCTATAGGTTTGTATATGGATTTGTATCGGCCAGTTCAGGGGGCTAAGGCCAATAAAACGCATGCTTTATCCCCATATTGGGAATACTGGCATTATCGTTGGTAAGTCCTGTTGATAGCGGCACGGCATTTTTGTATCATCCAGTTGTTCACATATACTTGAAGTAAGGCCAAGGATGGCGAAAAAAACAAAGAATACAACAACATACGACGAAAGCAAGATCAAGACACTCAGTTCGCTTGAGCATATCCGCCTGCGAACGGGCATGTACATCGGCAGGCTCGGCAAGGGCACCAACGTGGACGATGGTATCTACATCCTCTTGAAGGAAGTAGTTGATAACTCTATCGATGAGTTCATCATGGGCCACGGAAAGCTCATTGACATCAACGTCGATGAGGACCTCGTTACAGTTCGCGACTACGGACGCGGCATTCCGCTTGGCAAGCTCATCGAGTGCGTATCGGTGATTAATACCGGCGCAAAGTACAATGATGACGTGTTCCAGTTCTCCGTCGGCCTGAACGGCGTGGGCACCAAGGCCGTAAACGCCCTGTCATCGCACTTCAAGGTGACAGCCTATCGCGATGGAAAATATGCCGAAGCCACTTTCTCACGTGGCAAGCTCAAGGACAAGAAGACCGGTGCAGCCAAGAGCGAACCGGACGGAACACGTATCGAATTCCGACCCGACAGCGAGATATTCGACGAATACGCGTTCAATATGGAGTTCATCGAGCAGCGTATGTGGAACTACGCATGCCTGAACAGTGGCCTGAAGCTTTCGTTCAACGGGCAGGTTTTCGAAGCAAAAAACGGTCTGCACGATTTCCTGACTGCCGAAGTTGGCGAGACGGCCTTGTATGACCTGATACACGTGCAGGCCAAGCATATTGAATTCAGTCTCACCCATACCGTCAATTACGGCGAAACCTACTACTCGTTCGTAAACGGGCAATACACGTGCGATGGCGGCACCCACCAGAGCGCGTTTCGCGAGGGAATTCTTAAGGGCGTCAACGAGTTCTTCAAGAAGAGTTACGATGGCGTGGACATTCGCGACGGTATCACCGGCGCGGTGTCTATCAAGCTTAAATCGCCGGTGTTCGAATCACAAACCAAGAACAAGCTCGGCAATACCGACATTCGCGGATGGATCGTGGGCGAAGTCAGGGACGGTGTGGTCGACTTCCTGCACAAGAACAAACCCGCCGCTGACAAACTCGTAGAAAAAATCCACCAGAACCAGGCCCTCCGCAAGGAACTCAACGCGGTAAAGAAGGAAGCTCGCGAGGCGGCCAAGCGTATTACGTACAAAATCCCCAACCTCAAAGACTGCAAATATCACCATGGCCACAAGAAGTACGGTGAAGACACCGGCATCTTTATCGCAGAAGGTGCGTCGGCCGCCGGATCAATCGTGGCCTCGCGTGACGCCTTCACACAGGCTATTTTCGCTCTCAAGGGAAAGCCTCTCAACGTATACGGCCGCACGCGGGCTGCAATCTACAAGAACGAGGAGCTCTACAACCTGATGATGGCATTGGGCATAGAAGACTCGTTCGATGGCCTGCGGTATAACAAAGTTATCATCGCGACCGATGCTGACGTTGACGGGTTCCACATTCGCAATCTTCTGCTCACTTTCTTCCTGAACTACTTCGAGGAGCTGGTGGTTGCCGGCCATGTTCACGTTCTGGAAACACCGCTTTTCCGGGTTCGCAACAAGAAAGAGACGCACTACTGCTATAGCGAAAAGGAGCGGGACAAGACGATGGCGGCGATAAGTTCGCCGGAGGTAACCCGCTTTAAGGGTCTGGGAGAGATTTCTCCAAGTGAGTTCGGACAGTTCATCGGCAAGGACATGCGGCTTATATCAGTCGGCATGGACCATGCATCGAAAGTTCCCGAAACACTGTCGTTCTTCATGGGCAAGAATACACCTGAACGCAGAGCCTTCATCATGGAGAACCTGGTCTAATACTTTTTAATGGCGAAATTGCCGGTTAATGGCGAAATTGCCGGATAATTGATTTTCGTAAGTACTTGCCTGGTCCCGATGTACATCGGGACTGCGGCCAGGTTGCCATCGAACAATATTCCCTATATTAGAGCACTGAATGTCACCATACCTCGAATCACTATTTCAAACGAACTTCCTCGAGTACGCATCATACGTGATCAAGGATCGTGCGATCCCGCACGTTGACGATGGGCTCAAGCCCGTTCAGCGACGCATCCTGCATACCCTGTTCGAGATGCATGACGGCAACTTCCACAAGGTCGCCAACGTAATGGGGTCCTGCATGAAGTACCACCCGCACGGTGACGCTTCCATCGGGCCTGCACTGGTCTTGCTGGCCAACAAGGATCTATTCATTGAGAAGCAGGGTAACTTCGGAAATCCGTTCACCGGAGACATCGCGGCCGCTCCCAGGTACATCGAATGCCGACTCACCAAACTTGCGCATCTTGCGATGTACCAGCCGGAAATCACCGAGTATGTTCCCTCCTACGATGGCAGGAACAAGGAACCGGTGGTCTTCCCCGCCAAGCTTCCGGTGCTGCTGGCACACGGAGCCGAGGGTATCGCGGTTGGCATGGCCACGAAAATCCTCCCGCATAACCTGATCGAACTTCTGAACGCCCAAGTAAAGGTCCTGCAAAACAAGACGTTCGATATTTATCCAGACTTCTACACCGGTGGAGAAGTGGACGTTTCAGAATACGGTGACGGTAACGGCAAGGTGCTCGTGCGTGCAAAGCTCGACACTTCCGATCCCAAACGCATTGTGGTGACAGAGATACCCTACGGTCTGACCACCGAATCGCTGATATCCTCCATCGAAGCGGCCGCCCGGAAACAGAAGATCAAAGTTGCCAAAATAAGCGACTACACGACAGACCACGTTGAAGTCGAAATACTCATGCAACGCGGCGTTAACAGCAAAGATGTGGTAGACGCACTGTACGCATTTACCGATTGCCAGGTATCCATCTCAACCAACCTGCTCGTTATCAAAGATAATCGGCCGGTGGTTATGACGATCACCGATGTGATCAAACATAATGCCGAACAGCTCGTGAACGTTCTTGAAGCCGAACTGGAGCTTGAAGAGGCGAAACTGCTGGACAAGCTGCACGCCAAAACGCTCGAACAGATATTCATCGAGAACCGCGTCTATAAACGTATTGAAGACAAGAAGACGCCCGAAGCCGTGGTCAAAGCAGTGCTCGACGGTCTGAAACCCTTCAATAAACAGATCAAACGCGAAGTCACAAAAGAAGACGTCGATACGCTCCTGAAAATCCCCATCCGAAGAATCTCCCTCTACGACATCAACAAGGCAAAGAAGGAGATGACGGATATTCGCGTCAGGCTAAAAGAGATCAAAGCGGCCCTTTCTGACATCGTCGGATACACCATAAGCTTCCTCAAGGGACTCATAAAGGAATACAAGAAGCAGTTCCCGCGCCGAACCGTGGTGGCCGACATCGAAGAGATAGACGTTCGAGACGCAGCCAAGCGTGACCTGAAACTTCGCTACGATAAATCAAGCGGCTACCTCGGCACGAAAGTAGCTACCGGCGTGCCGGTCATGGACGTATCTCCCTATGATCGAGTGCTCGTGATGCGGAAGAACGCAGCCTATTCCGTGATGGACGTGCCGGAGAAACTGTACGTTGGCAAGGGAATGCTCCACTGCGGATTTGTCGACAAGGACCTGGTATTCACGATCATCTTCAGAGACAAGAAGACAGGGTACCCGTGCATCAAACGCTGCATAATCGACAAATTCATCCTCAATAAGGGATACGAGTTGGTACCCGAAGGGGCCACCATGCTCCGCATGACCACCGCCGAGGGCAAGTCAGTTGAAATCAACTACAAGCCCAAACCTCGCGTCAAGATTCTACAGGAAACCTACGACGTCCAAGACTTCCCCATCAGGGGAAACAAAGCCGGCGGAATTAGAATAGCAAACCGCGAAATGGCCAGCGGAAAGTTCGTCTGAACTGGTGGAGCAATATTCTAACCACAGGCACATCTAGTCCTGCCCAGACAGTCCATTGGCCCACGGTCCCACTTCCACGATAGGGAGTGCATAGAAAGCATCCACATAATCAACCATTGCAGATGGAAACTCTGCGGCAACCGTGTCCAACCAGTTGTTGAGGTCGGCCAGTCCCCTAGAACTGAACAACATCGTGTCAAATTCCTTTTCAATGGAAACATGGTTCTCACTAGCAAAGGATACCATCTCTCGATCCAACAACATTGCATTGCAGTACGGTAGATAGGTTGATATGCACTCAATATCGTCACTGTCACTTGGTTTTGCTTTACGTTTCGAACTACGCGTCTTGCACGCCATATTGGCTCTCAGAACAGCGTTAATCTTCACTATCGGAGCATTGGCCAGATGTAATGAGAAGAGGAACTTCCTCAAACGCTCTATCCGATCTGCCACGACCTCATCATCAATGCGCATCAGCAGCTCCAGACATATCTCGACGGTATCATTACTCGCTCTCTCTTGATCTCCTGCATCGAAAGACTGAGTATAATCATGAACACATCCCAATATGCCCCAGGCATACCCACGCGTCTCTCGCTTGACCAGGTCTGTGAAGTCATTGTCCAAGTAATCCTGATTCTCATACACCTCACACAAGGCCGCATGTCCGCAAGCCTTGTTTGAGCGTAATCCATTCAATTCGTCTGTGGTTGCCGGAAACTGAAAGTCAATGACAAGATCATCCCCCCATTGATCAGAGCCCGAGGCAAAAGCCTCCTTCTGATCCAAATCCTGCATATCGCCCACACCAAGATAACCCTCTAATGCCCTCATGAATTGAATGCGTTCGATATCCAGTTTGGACTTCAGCTTGACACCACATGACAGAGGCAACGCGATTTTCCTGAGGGCATCATTGCCCCTATACACAACAGACTCGCGTTGATGCACGGGAGATATCGGACAGACAATCTGTCGCCGCCAGACCATCTCTCTCAGCCGATCATGGAGCAGACACCACTCAGGCGTTCCGTTGAGAACATGCCCGTACACCCATTGGTCTAAGTAAAGCACACGCTTCGGTAGCAAAGGCAGTGTCATGTCACTGCGAAATCCACACCTTAAGCAGTACAGAATCGTTGTGTTGCCCACAACAAGAGATCGGGCAAGATCGCGACTTCGACAGTGTCCGCAACACAGACTCTCCATGCAGTTCTTCTCCGTTCAAGATTTCATATCTGTTGCGCCTAATCGTAATACAATACATACAAGAGACCAAGGACAAACCACCCACTCTGATCTGCAGGCTACATACATCGCTACGTATTCAGCACGAGCCCTGACATCCCTCTCCGCATGTCATGAATTCCCTTTATGCCCTCAAGATATACCTTGGATCTACGGTGGTAAGTCAAGAAGCCGTTGTTCTCGCCTTCGACGTCGCAGAGCTGCACACCACGACATAAGAAACTATCAGCAAATGCGAAGCGGGCCCTGCAAGATCAACTCGCAGGGCCCGCTGTTTTTCGCACTCTACGCCGAGTTAAATCTTCGCCGGTTTGGTTGCCCTGCCTGTCTTGGACGATTCCAGGCATGCCAGGACGGCCGCCAGGCTACGAGCGCCTTCTTCGCCAGGAATCGTATTCTTACGACGATCACGAATCGCGTTTACGAATTCGTCAATCACACCCGATGCAGTCTGGCCGCCTTCGTCATTCGTCTGCATTGCCTGGGTCTTGTAGAACGCCTGATTGCCATTCTTCTCTTCAACGATAACGGTGAACTCGGGATCGTCATTGAGCTTGATAATGCCGCGTTCGCAGTATATCTGGGTGTCGTTGTCGCAGGTTACGGGATTGATCCATCCGGCAAACATCTGGCCCAAGGCCCCCTTCTCGGTCCGCAACACCGCGAAAGCAGTGTCCTCAACCGTGCACTTTTCCTTTGCCAGCGTACCGGCCATCGCGGTCACCTGCACGAACTCATCTTCCAGGAACCACCGCATCATGTCCAGCTTGTGAACACCCAAATCACCAAGAGCACCAATAATGGCCTGCTTCCTCTTGAAGAAGAACCCCTTGGCTCCATCCGCGCTCCAGCTTTCGGGGCCTTGATGATGAAAATTCGTGCTGAACGCAACACACTTGCCGAGCACGCCGGACTGGTAGATTTCCTTGCCCTTCACGTGGCTGGGGGCAAGACGCTGGTTGTGGGCAATCATCAGTTGCCTGTGTTTGGCCTTCGCCGTGCGGATCATTGCCTTCGCCTCAGCCACCGAAGCAGCCATCGGCTTCTCGCATAGAACGTGAGCGCCGGCCTTCAACGCCTTGATAGTCTGCGGCGCGTGCAGATAGTTGGGCGTGCAGATGCTTACGGCATTGATGCCCAGCTTGAGCGCTTCGTCGATGTCCTTCATCACATCAGGCACACCGTACTGCTTTGCCAGTTCCTTGGCCCGCTTCGTGTTGGGGTCAACCAGGGCAACGATCTCTACATCCTTCCGACTGGCATACTCCGGAATGTGCCTGTGAATGGCAATAGAACCGCAACCGACAACTGCAACGCGTAACTTCTTCATTGATATACCTTTCTTCTGACGACCTTGATAAATTCAAACAAAGGCTCGTGGCTGGCATATCTTCCCCCGATAGGCGGTTGCGGTCAAGGATGCACTCGATTGTGCTGGCGAAAAGTTGGGGACTTTTTGTCCGAGGCTGACCCGGAATTCAGCGTCAGCGATTGCCGGGGCCGCAGGGATCGTATGGAGCGTTCTGCAGCGAGGGAAGCTCGCAGGAGTCGTCCGGTGCAGATATGGATGTTCCTCCCCTCTCTCCCGGCGCGGCTATATCCGCATCGCCAAGATGGCGGAAGCGTTTGATGCTTTCGGTGGGCGGCGTGCCGAACATATCCCGGAACATCGAAGAGAAATGCGATACGTGGCGGAAACCGGTGCGATATGCGATCTCTTTCACAGTCAGCTCACTGGAGGAAATATACTCCATAGCGCGTTCCATGCGACGACGATTGCGATATGCAACCGGGCTGATGCCGTAATGCTCCATAAACAACTTACGCAAATGCGCAGGAGAATAGCCACACTTGCAGCTCAGGTCCGCCAGGCTCTTTTTGAGACGTTCGTCCTCGTCTATCAGGCGCTTGAGCTTCTCGGCCGGGGTGCAGGCTATGGTATCCGCATTGGCATCCATAATATGCCGCAGCATATTGAACACGCCCGACATTATGCGAAAACGGCTTCGCGGGTCGGGGCTTGCGGAAATGTCCTTCATGCGTGCGAACTCGCCCTGCCAGCCTGGAACACGCTCGGGGTCGATCGGCGTAATGGCTGGCAAGCGAATCCAGTTACCCTCGCAACGAATCTCCTGCATGCCTGGCACAATCGACGTCCTGACATCATCGCTGTCAAACATAACGGCCCAGTTTTCCCGGTCGCTGTTGAACTCAAATGACATCTGCATCCCGGCAGCTACAAATATGAGATAAGGCCCGGGCTTGATGAGTTCAACCCCGCATGCCCTGTACCACATTGCACCGCTCACCACCACCCCAACCGATGCACAAGGAGTGACATAGGACGTACGCTGCGCTTCTCGCATCACAAACACTTGGCGGATCGTCATATCGAACATGTCGCCATCTCCGAAACTTATAACATACAACCGAAACGTTGCATTGCACCTGTCAATACAATAAGAGTATTGTATATATACGAGCATAAGATGTAAATACCTTTTTGCTCCTGTGTATTCGAAATATGACACCTTATAAAAATAGCAGAACACTAAACAGTCGTTTGACAGATCGCCGGAAACTCCGGCCCGCGGCTGAATCATGGAGATATTGAGATGGCTCGCGCAAAGGCAACCAAGAAGAAACTCAGGATTGGCGTCGTCGGCGTAGGACGCGGAAACTCTTTCGCAGGCGGAGTGGCCAGCGGCCAGGGAATGGAGCTGGTCGCACTGTGCGACACGTGGGAAGACAAGCTCACAGAGATGTGCACCCGATACAAAGGCGTGACGCCCTACACCGACTATGACAAGTTCCTCGAACATGACATGGACGCGGTTGTCCTGGCGAACTACTTCCACGAGCACACACCGTTCGCGATCAAGGCCCTGAAGGCCGGCAAGCACGTGATGTCCGAGACCACCGCCTGCATGACGATGGCAGAGGGTGTGCAGCTTGTAGAAGCCGTCGAGAAATCCGGACTGATTTACATGTTCGCCGAGAACTACCCGTACATGATCTACAATCAGGAAATGCGGAAGCTCTACCAGGAAGGGAAGATCGGCCAATTCTCGTATGGCGAAGGTGAATACGTGCACCCCGGCACGAACGACTTCGTCAATCAGATTTCCCAGGGCAAGAACCACTGGCGAAACTGGATCCCGGGAACCTACTATTGCACGCACGCACTGGCCCCGGTCATGTACATCACCGATACGATGCCCAAGAAGGTAAACGGTTTCGTGATGCCCTACAGGGATGATGACCCGCGTCTGCAGGGAACGGCGATCGTCAGTGATGCCGGTTCCATGATTGCCCTGCACATGGACGATGAATCGATTGTGAAACTCCTTGGCGTCTGCCTGCGCGGGCACGGAAATTTCGTGCGAATCCACGGTACCCACGGAATGATGGAAAACTGCCGCACCGGTAACCAGCAGATGCTGCGAGTATGCCGCGAGCAATTCCACCAGAAGGTGACCACCCCCACCGAGCAGATATATCTGCCGAACTTCCCCAAGGGACATGAAGGGGCAACCGGCACGGGACACGGCGGCGGCGACTACTTCATGTGCCATCACTTCGCCACCGCAATCCGCACCGGCGAGCAACCGTATCTGGATGTCTACCGCGGCGTAGCGATGTCGGCAGTTGCAATACAGTCATATCGCTCCGCGCTGGATAATTCGCAGACGTATGACATCCCCGATTTCAGCAAGAAGTCAGAACGCAACAAGTTCCGCAAGGACCACTGGAATCCCGATCCCACGCAGCACAAGAAGGGCGATCCGCACCCGAGCATCAAGGGCAAGCGTACCCCCTCCAAGAAGGCGATGGCCGTCGCCAAAAAGCAGTGGAAGGCACTCGGCTACGAAGGCGAGTAGTACCTGTCGAATTTACATTTGAGCAGAACGGGGACAGTCCCGATTCTGGCCGCAGGTCCCGATGCACATCGGGATCCCCGCCTTGCGGTAGATAGCGAATGCCCTGTTTTTGCAGTAGATAGCGTACACCGCGAAAATGGGGACAGTCCCCAACGCCGGGACAGTCCCCATTTTCGCTAGCGGACCAGTTGCGTGCTACCATCCAGCGGAAGGTGGACTATGAACTCTGCGCCATGGCCGGGAGAACTCTTGAGCTGTATTCGCCCGCCAAGCAGGGTCGCCAGTTCCCTCGAAATCGCCAAGCCCAAACCAGTGCCCGACGCCTCTTTTGTGAGGGTTGCTTCGGAGCGATAGAACTTCTCGAATATCCTCGATTGCTCGGCTTCGGGAATTCCCGGGCCCGTGTCGGCTACGCTAAGCACGATACCCCTGATCTGGTCACTCTGGTCGGGATTATCCCGCTGTGCAGTCAGGATCACATGTCCCTCGTTGGGCGTGAACTTCACCGCGTTTGACAGCAGGTTAAACAGTATCTGCTGCAACTTTCCGCCGTCGGTGACGATTATGGGCAACAGATCATCTATGAGTGCTTCGAGGGTAATGCTCTTCTTGTCCGCCAGCGGGCGGATGAGTGCGATAAGATCCTTACAGAGCGCATTTGGGCTAACCTTGTCGAATCGCACATCAGCTTTGCCGGCTTCGATCTTGGCCAGGTCCAGCAGATCGTTGATCATCCCCAGCAGGCTCTTGGCAGCCCGTGTGATATTGAGTCCGTAGCGACTGATGCGTTCTTCCTGCGAGTCGGAGAGCAGTTCGGCAAATCCGATAACGCTGTTCAGCGGGGTCCGCAGTTCGTGCGATACATTGGCGAGGAACTCGCTTTTCACCTGATTGGCCTTGTAGAGGGTCACGTTCGCCTGGGCAAGCTCGTTGAGCTTGAGATCCAGTGCATCGTTGGCAGCTTCCAGGCGTTCATGGTTCTGGGCAATCGCAGCCAGCATATCGTTGAAACTGTCGCCAAGCATTTCCAGCTCATCACCGCTGCGAATGTGACTGCGAATGTCCAGGTCGCCCTCGGCGGCCCGGTCGGTGACAGCCTTGAGATGACCGATGGGACGAAGAATCAGCCTCTGGGCTATAACCGCGAATATAATGGATGCCACGATCCCCGCCAGCACCACGCCCACCAGAAACGCCGCCCGAGTCCACCACACAAGCCAATCCGTACCGGCCGACCCCGGCAAGGTCGCGTCGATAATCGCAACAAGCTGCCCCTGCTGGAACTGGCGTTCGACGGGTGCCTGCGTCCCGTGGCAGCTCATGCATGACGTATCAGTGCGAACCGCCCGCAAACACCTGTACGCCGGGCGTCCTTCGGCATCTTCGCCGGGAACCACCTTGAGGTCACGATCTACATTCTCCGCAAACGAGCGGAGCGCATCCTGCGCGTCGGCGTCGAGTTTCCTGTTAGGACGCAAATCGGCAGTGAGAGTAGTGAGACGCGGACCGCTTCGGCGGCCGGATTTGTCATCGCCAGCATAGAACTTGGCAATGAGACTGCCGCCGGGACGTTTGTTGGGCCATGGGTGATAGCGAATGAACTCGTTCAGACGCAGATTCGTCAGCAACGCACCCGGGCCTTGGGCTCCCTGCTCAGCCAGCAGCTCCATAAACAACCATGGCACCACCAGAGCTGTAGCAATTATGCCGAGAACTGCCGTGGCGAACAGAATGCGAAACTTCGTCGCAAGAGAAATTGTCACAAACCTTTTGGCCATAACCGCCAGATATTCTAAGTAATGCGCACCCAGCGTGCTATGTTATTACGAATAATCAGCAACACTGCCTGACACATCAGGACTTACCGACAAGATAGGTCTCGCGTATGTCACGAAGCGTATAGCCCGTCTCGTTCAGCTCACGTATCAGACGAATACGCTTCACCAGTGCTGCATCAAACAGCCGCATCCGCCCGCCTTTCGGGCGAATTGGCGCAATCAGACCCAGCATGACGTAGTATTCCACCGTCTGCTTGCTCACGCCCGCTGCCGCTGCCGCTGCCGATATCTTCATCAGCTCGGCGTCGGCCTTGTTGTTCCTGACTTTGCTCACCATTAGGTCTTTATGGTTCTTATATCGCCCCACTGCCCCCTCGAACTTTAGCCTCCAGGGAAACTGTGATCATCTTGACTCAAAAGACCTTGCGATAATACAATCAATCGCATGGAATCACTGAAATCCGCCTTATTCGAAAATCCTCTCTACATCTACATTCTACTCGGCGTCACAGAGCTTGTGTTGCTCATTATATGGCGAATGAAACGTACACGCCGAGCCGGCGTCCACGCGGCGATTCCCATAATACTGACGGCCGCGGTTTTCCTCACTTCATGGCTCGTGGTTACAGATCGAGAGCAGATAATGGGAATCTCCGCAGAGATTGCCCACGCCCTCCAACTCCGCGATGTGCAAACCGTCCGCAAACACATATCCGCTGACTTCGCCGGACCGTATCTCAACAGTAACCTCGACGCCGATCTCACCACCGCCACCAGCAAGCTCGACCAGATGGGCGTCAAAGAGATCAAACTCAAGTGCCTGTCGCTCGATATCACCGATCACAAAGCCATCATGCATATCAAAACTTGGTTCCACAATGCCAAGATGCCCATACCGATTGTAGTGGAATGGGACGTCCAATGGCGCAAGGGACAATCATGGAAAATCTGCACGCTGTCCGAGCCGCAGGCCTCTGCGCTATTCCAATAGTCCATTCCCAACGCATCGGCATTGTGAATGTTCTATCGCCTATCAGTAACCAAGCAATCTCAGCGCGTTGGTGCACAATATCTTTTCGACCTCTTCATCAGTCAGGCCGAGATCCCGGATAGCCTGGATCTCCTTCTTCTGATCCGTCCAAGGCCAGTCCGAACCGAACAGGCACTTGTCGGCCCCGTGTTTCCGGATCATCCGCAACGCCTGC
>CBDUQP010000054.1:0-19844 GCA_965369385.1 uncultured Phycisphaerales bacterium | reverse complement strand
ACTCACCTGCTCTGTGTACGAGAATTCTTTCCTGCCAGAAAGAATTCTCGTACACCTGATACCACTCAAACTTATTGGGTCTTGAATGCATCTCTGTAGGTCCATATCATTTAAGGGGGTGATTTCTGGTGTTCGCTTCGTATCCGCACAACGCCAGACAGGTGGGTCGTCTTTCGCAGTGGTAACGTTTCACGTTATGGAGACCATGGATGAAGTTGAAACGTAAACTGGGCTTTTGGGGAGTATTCTGCCTGGCTTCGGGTGCCATGATCAGTTCTGGATTATTCGTGCTTCCCGGTATCGCCTTCACACTTGCCGGCGGTGCAATGGTTATTTCATATGCACTTGCGGGAATCATGGTTATACCGGCGATGCTGTCGAAGGCTGAGCTGGTGACGGCAATGCCAAAGAGCGGCGGCGGGTATTTCTTCGTGGAAAGAAGCATGGGAGCCCTGCCCGGAACGCTTGCAGGCCTGTCCAGTTGGATATCTGTCTCGTTGAAGGCAGCCTTTGCATTGATTGGCGTGGGAGCATTCGTTTCGCTCTACACTCCAGGCCCGAATGAGTGGGTCATCAAAGCGGTTGCCATTGGCGGATGCGTTGTCTTCACCACGATTAACCTGCTGTCCGTGAAGGGTACCGGGAGTCTTCAGGTTATACTGGTGGCGGTGTTGCTGGCATTGCTGGCCGGGTTCATCTGCATGGGAATGACCGAAGCACGCCACATGTACTTCAAAGGATTCATGGACAAGGGATTGCCCGCCGTCATATCAACCGCAGGACTCGTGTTCATCTCGTTCGGCGGACTCACCAAAGTCACCAGCGTAGCCGAAGAAGTACGCAATCCACAGCGCAATATCCCCATGGCAATGTTCGCCGCTGTCATCATCGTGACGCTCCTTCACGTAGCCGCCGTCTTTATCACCGTCGGAGTGGTGCCCGCCAACGAGCTCGCCGGAAACCTAACTCCAATAACGGCTGCCGCCCGCCAGTTCCTCCCGCCCTGGGCGGTCATGCTGGTATCGTTGGCCGCCATACTGGCCTTCGTTACCACCGCCAACGGGGGCATACTCGCCGCCAGCAGAGACCCCATGGCAATGAGCAGAGACGGTTTCCTGCCCAAGAGCATAAGCAATGTCTCTGCAAGATTCCAAACCCCACACTTCAGCATACTGCTGACGGGCCTGTTCATGATTATCGTCATCGCAGCCCTCAGTATCGAAAACCTCGTCAAAGCCGCCAGCGCCATGCTGCTCATGCTGTTCGTCATGATGAATCTCTCGGTGCTGATAATGCGCAGCAGCAAATTGCAGAACTACCGCCCCACCTTCCGCTCACCGTTCTACCCGTGGATGCAGATAGCCGGGATTGTCATGTATCTGTTCCTGATCGCGCAAATGGGCACTGTCCCGCTGCTCACGACCGCAGCTTTTGCGGCATTCGGAGTGGTCTGGTATTTGCTCTACGTCAGGCCGCGAAGTGAACGGGAAAGCGCATTCGTCTACATGGTCAAGAAAGCAGTCTCGCGAAACATCTACCGCAGCGAACTTGAAGAGGAACTCAAAGAGATCGCCATCGCACGTGACGATGTAGTTGCCGACCGCTTCGATCGCATAATCGCAAAATGCAGCATACTTGATATTGACGATTTCATGGAGTCGGCCGAGGCTTTCGAGCTTGCCTCCAAATCGCTCGCGCCGCGTTTGGGCATGGAGACCGACGAACTGGTCAAACTGTTCTCCGAGCGTGAGGAGCAGTCCAGCACCGTCATCGAGCCCGGCCTGGCAATACCACACATAATCATCCCAGGCGAACACACCTTCGATGTGCTCATGATCCGATCCATTAATGGCATTTGGTTCCCCCAGCAGAGCGAACCGGTAAAAATGGCATTCGTGCTTGCCGGCACGGTCGATGAACGCAACTTCCATCTTCGCGCACTGATGGCGATTGCTCACATCGTTCAGGAAAGAGACTTCAAAACACGCTGGCTTAAGGCTCCAAAAGCCGAACATCTTCGCGACCTGGTGCTGCTAGCCGGGCGTAGGCGAAATGACTAAGCCCTTTTGCAACAATCACTTGACCGGACACCATTCTCTTGTCCCTCCAAAAAAACAGTAGCAATCCAACCTCCCGCAGGGTAGCATTTCCGGCGTAAGGTACATTGGCATTCCAAACGTTTGTTCGTTTCCTACAAAGGGAGAGAAATGGAACGAGCGATTCTGCCTGAATTCGCCGTCTACGTTCTGCTTGCAGCCGCGCTGCTTGGCGCGGGATGTACGCCCGAAGCCTATCGCAAAGAAGCCGATAGCGTCGCGGGCAACATCATCACTCGCGAGCAGAAACAGGCGCTGGGGAAAACCGAACCGTTCACTATCGAGACCCCTGCCGAAACGCTCAGGCGCCGTCTTCTCAGAAATCAGGACTTGCCCATTTCGCACGTGGGCTCGGTGGGCACCGATAAGCTCACCAAAATCATGAACTGGCCGGAAGACTATCCCAAACGAACTGATCCCCCAAAAAATGGCAAGACCGGCAAAGTCCAATCCTGCCCAACAACCCAGCCGGCCCGAAAAGGGCAAAAAGACGTAATCTGCCTTACGATGATCGACGCTCTGCAAGTGGCGGCCCAGAACAACCGCGATTACCAGAACCAGAAAGAATCCGTATACCAGACCGCCCTGAACCTCGATCTCGAAGATCAGGAGTTCAGGAACACGTTCGCCGGTACGCTCGCGACCACTTTCACCCATGACGAAACGAACAATGGGCCTGTGGGCGGCGTTGTCGGTAGCGGAGATGCGTCCTGGTCGCGAAAGCTAAAAACCGGGGCAAGCATCACCGCCAGTATCGGCATAGACCTGGTCAGAATGCTCACGGGAGATCGCCATTCCGCAAACGGTCTGTTCGCCGATGCAACCGTCACAATTCCCTTGATGCGAGGCAGTGGCAGGCAGGTAGTGACAGAACCGCTCACGCAATCACAGAGGAACGTGATATACGCCATATGGGGATTCGAACGTTTCAAACGCACTCTCGCGGTTAACGTGGCCAGCGAATACCTCCAGGTATTGCAGCTTCGCGATCGGGTAACCAACGCACGCGACAACTACCGTCGCCTCAGAATATCCGCCGAGCGTGCAAAGGCACTGGCAGAAGCTGGAAGAGTGAAGTCGATAGGGGTCGATCAGGCCAAGCAGGATGAGCTGACCGCCAAAGACACGTGGATTCGCTCCGTCGATACCTACAAAAACAGGCTCGACAGCTTCAAACTCACTCTCGGCCTGCCCACCGATGCCAGGATCGAGCTGGACCACGACGAACTCACCAAGCTGGCCAACCGCGCGGGTAAGGCTCTGGCCGCCGCCCCTGCACCCACGTCACAAGCGGCAGCAACGGATTCAGACGACCCGTTCGAAGTACCTGTGGTAACCCAGGCGGCAGGAAAGTTCGAGCTGCCCGAAGATGAAGCGATAAAGCTTGCCCTTACCAACCGCCTTGACCTGAGCACAACCGCCGGCCGCGTGTATGACTCACAACGCAATGTCGTAGTCGCCGCCGATGCACTGCGTGCTGATCTCGGAATCTCCGCAACTGCCGGTTACGGTGGCGGCAACTCGACTGGCGGAGTGGACACGGCAAATCCCCGCTTGCGTCCCGAACGCGGCCGGTATTCCCTGCAAATCCTTTCCGATCTGCCCTGGGAACGAACGGCCGAGCGTAACGCCTATCGCAATTCATATATCACTCTTGAGCGAGCCACGCGAGACCTGCAAGAGCAGGAAGACAAGATCAAGCTTTCCATAAGGCGATCGCTGAGAACACTTCAACAGGCAAAACAGAGCGCCATTATCCAGACGAACGCGGTGACACTGGCCGAACAACGAGTAGACAGCACACAGATGTTCATCAAAGCCGGCCGGACCGAGATGAGGGATCTGCTCGACGCAGAAGGCTCTCTGGTGACGGCAAAGAATGCCCAGGTGGCAGCACTTGTGAGCTACCGAATCGCAGAACTCAGCCTCCAACGGGATATGGGTGTGCTTCAGGTTAACGAGAAAGGATTGTGGCGTGAGTACGAACCCAAACAACCTGCAAAACGCTAGCGGCGCTGGCAAACGCAAGCTGATTATCATCACGGTGATCGTCGTGATTCTTGCAGTCTCCGTCGCTGCGATCTGGATTTTGAATAACAGCCAGACCATCGCCATTAATCCAGCATCGGTCTTCAAAGCCAGGCGAGGCCCCCTGAACATCAGCGTAACCGAATCAGGCTCGCTGCAGAGTCGCGACGAAGTGAAGGTGAAGAGTAAGGTCTCCGGTGGAGCGACCATCCTGTGGATCGTCGCCGATGGCACGAAGGTGAAGAAAGATGATGTGCTCGTTCGCCTGGATTCCAGCAAACAGGAAGATCAGAAGATCAACCAGCAGATAACGGTGAACAACGCCGAAGCTGCCCAGATTCGAGCACGAGAGCAACTCGCAATCGCCAAGAACCAAGCCAAGAGTGATATGGAGAAGGCTGAGCTGGACCTGAGATTCGCCAAGATGGACCTCGACAAGTACATCAACGGCGAGTACCCGAAACTCGTACGAGCCAAGCAGGCCGATATCACCATCGCCAAGCAGGAACACACGCTCGCCCTGGATAAGGTGGAATGGTCTAGGAAACTCAAGGAAAAGGGATACATAACGCTGTCGGAATTCCAAGCCGATGAGCTGGCGGCACAACGCAAGAAGCTCACCATGGAGCAAGCCGAGAATGAACTCATGGTGCTGCAGAAATATGACTACGTCAGGAAACTTGCCGACCTTAATAGCAGCGTCACCCAGAAGGGTGCGGCGCTCGAGCGAACAACCCGCAAGATCAAGGGCGACGTCATTCAAACAGAAGTGGACCTAAGGACAAAGAAATCCATCCTGGGACGCCAGAAGAAGCAACTCCTGCAAATAGAAGAGAGAATCACAAACTGTATTATTACTGCGCCCGTGGATGGAATGGTAGTCTACGCAACCACTGGACGTAACCGTTACAGCAACAGCCAGCCTCTTGCCGAAGGGCAGGCGGTGCGAGAAGGCCAGGACCTCATCAACCTGCCCACAACAGATTCCATGAAGGCGGAAGTGGCAGTTCACGAATCCAACCTCACAAAGGTGAGTGTGGGCATGCCCGTTTTTATCACGGTGGATGCCATCCCGGGCACAATCTTCCACGGAACGGTTGCCAAGATCGCGCATCTGCCCGACAGCACCCGCTCGTGGCTGAATCCCGACCTCAAGGTCTATGCCACCGAGATTCATCTGGACAACGGTTCGGAGCAACTGAAACCCGGGATGAACTGCAAAGTGGAAATGGTGGTAGCCGAATACGAAGACGCAATATACGTACCAGTGCAAGCGGTCGTGAACGTAAAAGGACATACAGTCGTATATCTTTCGGACGCTCCCAACGAACCGCGCCAGGTAACCACAGGCCTGGATAACGGGCAGGTAATCCGAATCATTGAGGGATTATCCGAAGGCGAGCAAGTGCTGCTGAACCCGCCGCTGGATAAGTCCGCGGTGCTCGTCCCCACGCGGCCGAAAGTGCCCAAGCGTAAGAAATCACCTGCCAAGGCTACTACCCAACCAACCAGCCGGCCAGCCAAAGAAACCGGCAAACCGGGAGCGGCTACGACCAAGCCAAAGGCTACGGTCAAGATAGATATGGCCAAGCTCAAAAGCATGTCCAAAGAAGAGCAGAAGCAATGGTATGAGAACCTGAGCGACGAACAGAAAAAGGCCGTCCGCGACCAGATGCGCAAGCAGTGGCAGAAGAGCCAAAAGAGCGGCCGCCGACGCCCAGGTGCAGGCCGAACGGGAGGCCACCGGCGTTGATCACCCAAACCGACAGTATCGCCTCATCAGATTCCGTAGTAGCCCTGCATGACGTGTCCAAGGTATACGTCATGGGACACACCGAGGTCCATGCGCTTCGCGAGGTAAGCGTTTCGATTCACCCCGGGCAGTTCTGGTCCATCATGGGGCCGAGCGGCTCGGGCAAGAGTACGCTGCTGAACCTGCTTGGATGTCTCGACCGCCCCACCTCGGGCAGATACACCCTTGGCGACATCGAAATCGCACACCTCACAGACAACGCCCTCAGCGAACTGCGCCTCAGGAAACTCGGATTTATTTTCCAGAGCTTCAACTTAATCCCCCAGCTTACAGTGCAGGAGAACATCGAACTGCCGCTGTATTACCTCGGATGGCCAGCCGCTCGTAGCGAGGCCCGGGCAAAAGAAATCGCAGATATGGTATCGCTTGGCGACCGCCTCACCCACCGCCCCAACGAACTTTCGGGCGGGCAGCAGCAACGCGTAGCCATCGCCAGATCACTCGTGAACGATCCGGAGGTTCTGCTTGCCGACGAACCGACCGGTAATCTCGATTCCACCACCGGCCGCCAGATCATGGACCTGCTCGCCGAGCTGAATGCCAACGGGAAGACGATAATTCTGGTGACGCATGAACCCGACGTAGCCAAATACGCATCCCACCGTCTGCACATGCTGGACGGAAAGATAGACAGGATGGAAACCAGTGCTTAACACCCGCGCCATCCGGAACATTCGCCTTGGCATCAAGACACTGCTGCTGCACAAGATGCAGTCTATCCTTACCGTACTCGGTGTGGTATTCGGAGTTGCCAGCGTTATTGCCATGCTGTCTGTAGGCGAAGGGGCCAGCCAGGAGGCTCTCGAACAGATCAGGAAGCTCGGCAGCAATATTATCGTCCTGTCGGCCTCCAAGCCAGCCGAAGATGAAGCTCCAAACCAGCAAAGAAGCCACATGAGCGTCTACGGGCTCACATACGCCGATGACCTGAGAATCCGCAACACCATCCCCACCGTCACCCGCACAGTGCCTGCCAAGATAGTCAGGAAGCAAGCAAGCCTCGGATCGCAAACATTGGAGCTCCGTATTGTCGGCACAACCGCCGACTGGTTCAGCCTGCTCAAACGGGAGGTACTGGCCGGCAGAGTGTTGCAGCTTGACGATATCCAGCATCGACGCGCAGTGTGCATCCTTACCGAACACGGTGCCCGCAAGCTGCTCGCCACCAGGCACAGCGTGGGCGAGACCATCAGAATCGGGTCAGATCGCTACGTCATCGTCGGTATCGTCCGCAACGAGACAGCCGCCAGCGGCGTGCAGATACCGGACCAGGAAATTGACGCCTACATACCCATAACCGTAGCCCGCGAACGCCATGGCGACCTCATCCTTCAGGCAAGCACGGGCTCGTTCCAACTTGAGAATGTGGAACTGCACAAGATACTCATCGAGGTTGATTCCACTGATAACGTGAAAGCGGCGGCCGAGTCGATAATGACGATGCTCAAGAGAGCACACAAGAATAAAGACTACAAACAATACGTCCCGCTCGCGTTGCTTGAGCAAACCGCAAACACAAAGAGAATGTTCAGCATAGTGCTGGCCTCCATCGCGGGCATCAGCCTGCTGGTGGGCGGGATCGGGATCATGAACATAATGCTGGCATCGGTTACCGAACGCACACGCGAAATCGGCATCCGCCGGGCCATCGGAGCCCGCAGAAGCCAGATCATAGGGCAATTCCTGATCGAGACTGTTGTGCTGTCATTCGTTGGCGGACTGCTTGGCACCGCCATCGGAATCCTCCTGCCGCTGCTGATAACCGCATACTCCGGAATGCCGACCGTCGTACCGATCTACAGCATAGTCCTGTCACTCGGCATATCACTCGCCATCGGCGTAATCTTCGGGCTCTACCCCGCCATCCGAGCAGCCAGGCTGGACCCCATCGAAGCCCTCCGCCACGAATAGTTTCTTGCCTCGCGTAACGCACAACGTCACCAGCATACCCTTGAATCCTGAAATCTCTACGTGTAGAACGTCCATGTGCGATCCGACACAGGAGACTCACCCCATGGCCGCCCGACCCGCACCCAAACACGACTTCAAACGCATACAAATCCCCAGCACCGCCGATGGCGAGAAGCAACACGCCATGTTCCACGCGCCAGATTCCGCGAAAGCTGCGGCCGCGGCTTTCCACGCATCCAACACCCGCCCCGCCACCGATCCGGCATGAACCTCAGATCAGCAATCGTACCTGATCCCCGCATTCGGGCATGGGGAGTTTGCTTGCAAGCGGTAATCGCCGGCCGCTGCGTCCACAAAAAGCGGGTCGGCCAGGACGCTCTGCTTATCGTGTCCGGTGTCAGCCCGGTATTGCTCCAGCTCTGATGGCGTGTACGCCTTGCCGCCCAGCCACATCAGCATATCGCCTTTCGTCTGCCAGTAGCAGTTGTTGTCGATTATCAGGTTAAGTTCATCCTCGCGAGTGCTGCCGTTGGGGCCCTCGAAGACCGAATAGACGGCTGCGCCCTCGGCGGCTTCGTAGAAGATGTTATTGCGAATGTAGACATCGCCCTTGCGAACGCCACCTTCCATCCGCCAGATAAAGACGTGATGGCATATCGGCTGGGGATATATCTCGGACTGGCGAATCCCCTCCTCACCCTGCATGGTAAAATCGCCACCAGCATTAATACACGTATTGTTCTCGAAGTAGACATCCTTCGCCGCCGGCCCGCGGCACTCATACGCCGCCAGGCCATTATCGATGAAGAGGTTGTTACGAAAATAGACCCGCGTGGGCACCAGGCTGTCCGGGCCTCCCTGATGCGTCACTCCGGCATCGTAAATCTTGTCGAAGAGACACCCCTCAACGACAACATCATTCGCGCCGTCCCACAGCTCAACAGCATTGCCGAAGCGTATTCGCCGCTCGCGGCTCCAGACGGCCCCGCCGATGCAGGTGAACTCACAATTACGGATCGTCACGTTCACCGGCTGAACCTGGTGATATCCATGAACGCCCGAATTCCTGAACGCCAGATTCTCGATAACGATATTGCGTTTGCCACACACAAGGCTGCGTTCGCCCCAGAGCGAACATTCGATACTAGCGTAATACTGCCCAGGATTACCTTGCGAAAACAGATAGAGCACATCGTCATCATGCCCCTTCACATCCGGATTCCCCTGGCCGGAATTGGTGCCGATACCGGTGAAGAACCACTCGCCCTGGCACTTCAGATCGTCCACCTCCCAACGCAGGTTCCCGCATGATTCGCCATAGTTGAAAACCAGATTGCACACCTCGCTGGCAAACACGCCGGTATACCGCCAGACGTTCGGGCGATCTTCAACCCAGTCGGCCGTATCGCTCGCCGCAGCCGATCCGAGAAACTCCGGCATGTTTCCCTCGCCGTAGGCTCCGTAGGTGATAACGGCATCGTCACTACCATCGCACGTTGCGAGCACATCGCGAATCACGCTGCCACGTTTGAAAAGAATCGCGTCGCCGGGTGCGAAAGTGCGGGCGGTGTATGTCTTCAGCGGCTCGGATGTAGCAAGCCCCGAATTGCCATCATCACCTGCCTGCGGATCGATATAGTATGTCTGGCCTGCCATTTTTTATCCTGTATCCTGATAATCAACAAAACTAGGGACGGTGCCTTATTTAAATAGGAATAGTCTGAATTGAATAAGGCACTGAATTAAATAAGGCACCGTCCCTAGTTGTTTCGCTAACGTCACCCCGCGAAGGTAGCTACTATGCTTGCCGGGATGCCTATGTCAGCTACGCGGACCTGACCGGTGTAAACTGCGGATTCGGGATTATCGAAACCGAGCTTGCTGGCCACGAATGTGACCGTCAGCTCTGCGTGTACCACTGCACCTTGCGCCTCGCCCGTATCGCAGTCCAGACCCGTGGGAATATCCACCGCCATCACGGGAAGCCCCGCTGAGTTTATCTGCCCCACCGCTGCGGCAACATCGCCTCGCAAAGCCCCGCTGATACCCGTTCCGCCGATGGCATCCACAACAAGATCAAAGTCACCAAGCACCCTCCCCAGAGACCATATATGCTCCGATGAAACGAAGCGGATGTCATGTTTGAGCGATTCGATGGCCGACAGATTAATGGCTGCGTCGCCCGTGATCGTCTTGCGATCACATATGACGAAGGTGACAACACCGGCCCCACGCAACGCGAGGTGGCGGGCGATTACGTACCCGTCTCCACCATTGTTGCCCGAACCGCAGACTATGGCGACACGCTGGCGCTGGTCTTCAGGCCAGGGCCAAAAGTCCTCGATAGCATCCGCGCAGCAGCGTCCGGCGTTTTCCATCAGGATCACGCCAGGAATCCCCAGCACCTCTATCGCCGTCGCGTCAATCCCGCGCACCTGTTGTCTCGACATGGAAGCCATGGCTCTGCCCAAAAGTCACTGTGAATACGGACTCAGCGCACGACAATAAAGGCCATCATACGCCACTGGCAGCCCGTTGAGACCTAACACTACAGAACTTCGTCAAGCGCGGCAGCGATGTCGGCCTTCTGCTGCAATCCGACGAACTTCTTCACGATCTGTCCGCCCTTGACAACTATCACCGTCGGAATCGAGCTGATCTCGAAACGCATCGCGGTCTCGCGGGCATTGTCGGTATCAACCTTTCCAACCTTCACTTTGCCGACATACTCGTCGGCGATCTCGTCAATAGCAGGGGCGAGCATCTTGCAAGGCATGCACCACTCGGCCCAGAAATCGACGAGTACGGGGATGTCGGAATTGTCAACTTCGGCGCTGAAATTGTCATCTGTCAGTTCAAGAACGTTTGCTGATGCCATTATCGGTTCCTTCCAAGAACAAGCAATTACCACTAACAAATCATCCTAGGTTCACTGGCTTCAGATGTCAACATTTGCAAATGCAAAGTGGCAGATTCGCCCGGGCGAACAATTTGCCCCAGAGCGGCAGGTTTTCGCCCATGCACAGGCCGACTATTGCCTCAAATCAGCATCCCCGCGGTCAGCTTCGCCACGCTTCACCTCTTGGGCATTGACCCAGGATACAATCAGGTGTAACGTCAGTGCAGAAAGGAACACCCCATGGCCCGCACTCTTTACATAATCGACGGTCACGCCCAGATATACCGAGCCTTCTATGCCGATGACCCTCACAAGAGCGGTATTTCCAGGATGAACAGCCCCGCTGGCGACCCCACCGGCACCATCCACATGTTCTTCGCCATGCTCATCAACTTCCTGGCAGACAGGCTCGGGCCCGATGATCTGGTCGCCATGGCCATCGACGGACCACGCAGCGAACTCAAACGCACCGCCGCATTCCCCCAATACAAGGGCACTCGCTCAGTCATGCCCGACACCTTCCACTCACAGGCACTCCGCATCGTCGATATCGTCAGGACCATGGGAATTCCCGTCCTCAGGGCGCCCGGATACGAAGCCGATGACATAATGGCCACCGCCGCTGCCAAATTCGCAGCAGATGACCTGAAAATAGTCCTCGTCAGCCGCGATAAGGATCTCGATCAACTCGTCAACGATAACGTAGTCCTCTATGACCCCATGAAGGATGAAACGTTCGATGCCGCCGCCATCGAAGAAAACAAGGGATACCCACCCGCCAAGGCAGTCGAAGTGCAAACCCTCACCGGCGATACCAGCGACAACATCCCCGGCGTTCCCGGCGTCGGGCCAAAGACCGCCGTGAAGCTCATCGCCAAGTACGGGACCGCCGAAGAAGTAATCGCACACGCACACGAGCAGACCCCAAAGCTCAAGGAGAACCTGCTCGCCGCGAAAGACACCATCGCCATGTCACGCCAGCTGGTAACGCTTGATGTCGACGTTCCTATGCAGCTCGATCTGGACGCAATGAGATTCGCCGACTCGCGCGGCCAAATCGCCGCCAACGTGCATGACATCCTGACCGAACTCGGGCTCCGCAAACTCCTCGAACAGATCAACAAGAAGCTCACTGGCGGGGCCACCGCTGCCGCCACTGCAAAGAGTGATTCAACGACTGATTCTGCAAAAGGCGCGGCCGCTGACGATTCGAATTCTGCCGCCGCCCACACACTATTCGCCGAAACCACCGCTGCCGACCTCGAATGCATCTGTGTCGATACGCCCGAAGCCCTTGACGATCTCGTATCGCAACTGGCAAGCGTCAAACGCATGGCAGTTGATACTGAGACCACATCCATTCGCCCGATGTCGGCCGAGTTGGTGGGTATATCGCTTTCGTGGCAACCGGGCAAGGGATACTACATTCCAGTGCGTGGCCCGCTGCTTGGTTCGCCCACGCTATCGGTGGATTTCGTCCGCGAGCGCATGGCTGGAATCCTCGCCGACGAGAGCATCGAGAAGATCGGGCAGAATCTCAAGTATGACATGCTCGTGCTGCAAAACGCCGGCATGCCACTGGCGGGCAAGATGTTCGATACAATGCTGGCGGCGTACGTGCTAGACTCCACCCGCCGCAGCTACAAGCTTGATACGCTGGCCGAAGAGATGCTCGGACACAAATGTACGCCCATCCAGGACGTGATCGGCAAGGGACGAAACCAGATCACCATGGACACCGCCCCGATTGAGGTGGTGACACCCTACGCCGTGGAGGATGCGGAAGTAACGCTGCGCCTGGCCGATGTGCTGGCAGAGCAACTGCCCGCAGGTGAGCTGGCCGAGCTTTTCGCCAATGTGGAAATGCCCCTGATGCGGGTTCTGTGCGAAATGGAACACGAAGGCATCATCCTGGATGTGGAACACCTCAGACGCATGGAAACCGAGCTTTCCAAGCAGATAGATGTGCTGCACGATAAGGTAATCGCCGCGGCCGGCAGACAATTCAACCCCGATTCGCCCAAGCAACTCGCACAAGTGCTCTTCGAAGACCTGGGGCTGACCGTGATCAAGAAGGGCAAATCCGGGCCTAGCACTGATTCATCGGTTCTTGAGGAACTGGCCACCGAGCACGAGCTTCCCGGCCTGATTCTGGAATATCGCCAGCTTGCCAAGCTGCTGAGCACGTATGTGAAATCGCTGGTGGAGTGCGTGAACCGGCGAACCGGACGCATTCACACCAGTTTCCGCCAGAACGGCACGGTAACCGGCAGGCTGTCCAGCAGCGATCCCAACCTGCAGAACATTCCAGTCCGCACCGAGGAAGGCCGCAAGATACGCTCGGCGTTCGTGGCCCCCGAAGGCCACCTGCTGCTGGCTGCTGACTACTCGCAGGTGGAACTGCGGGTGCTCGCCCACCTGTGCCAGGACAAGACGCTGCTGGACGCGTTCGCAAACGATCAGGACATTCACCGCATCGTGGCCGCTGAGGTGTTCAGCGTGCCGCTGGATGAAGTAACGCCCGAGCAGCGATCCCGCGCCAAGACCGTGAACTTCGGCATAGTCTACGGGCAGACAGGACACGGCCTGGCACGCACGCTGGGAATCTCGCGAGGCGAAGCCGGTGAGTTCATCAAGAAGTACCACATGCGATTCCCATGCATTCACGACTTCCTGCAAAGCTGCATCGAACAGGCCAAGGAACGCGGATACGTGGAGACGATCCTCCACCGCCGCCGCAGTATTCCCGATATCGACTCCCGCAATCACGCCGCCCGCCAGCAGGCAGAGCGACTGGCGCTCAATAGCGTAGTGCAGGGCTCGGCCGCCGACCTGATAAAACTGGCGATGATAAATATCGCCCGAAGAATCAAGAGCGAAAATCGCCCGTCAAAGATGCTGCTGCAGATACACGATGAACTGGTCTTCGAAGTACCCGCAGATGCAGTGGAGGCCGAACGCGAAATGATCTGCGCCGAAATGTCCTCAGCCGTAAAACTCTCCGTCCCCCTGAAAGTAGACACAGGCACAGGCAAGAACTGGAAGGAAGCGAAGTAGCTTTTCGAACAAGGCGGCAACGCCCAATTGCGCCTCAAATGCAAATTCGCCTCTATCCTACGTCATCCATCCAGTCACAATGGTGGCGAACTTCTCACAGCCCGTGACAATGGCCATCAAGCCTGCGATTATCGCAATGATCGCGCCTACGCCCGATAGCAGGAAGAATACTTGGCTGTCGGCTATGATTGCTCGCCGACTCGTGGTAATAATCTTGGTTTCGCTGAGAATAACAAGCAGCAATTCCATCAGCCACGCAACCCCGCCACACAGCAACACCGGCGGATTGAACACACGCATTTTCTCCCGATGTTTCTGCTCTTTGGCAGCACCAATGAATTGACGAAGGTGGCTGTCAACCGCGCAGATTAGTTCGTCTGGCCAGGCGTTGGTACAGTCTTGATATATTTCTGGAATTCCAGCCAACACAAGGGGATAGTCCGGGACTTGAATCCCACGCGCTGAATTCCGGTACTCCGCGTAGCCAAACGACCCCAGCGTCGTCTGCACCGTATGGGACTTGTCAAGCATCCAATTGTAGAGTTCCTTGTCCTTACCATCGCCCTCGCACCATTGCGTGAACTTCTCTAGGAACTCTTCTACCAAACGTATCTTCTGCGATTCCTTAAACAATATAACAATCTGCCGAATCAGACCAATAACCAGCAGCACAGCGGGAATCAGGATAATCTGCCATGTAGTCATTTGTCCCCCAGTTCCTTATTCTTGCGTCTCTCGATCTTCCTAATGCTCTCAGCGGGAAGGATTTCCTCGGGCATTGTTCCGCCGATATCCTCGATGGCCTTCCGCACCTTTTTCCCGACATCGTAATGGGTACGGTTTGCGTTCTGCTTGCCCTTTATGTTCTCACGGCGTAGCTTCTCTTCGGTTTGTGTGGCGCGAAATAAATTGGCGGCCAACTCTGTGCTGCCCATATGGTCAAGAATCTTCTGACTCTTCTTCAGCCTCTTTGTTTTGTGTATACCTTTGGCATCCAGCCCTCCGTAAAGCCCCTTATATCCGTGGTTTTGAAAGATAGCATAATCGACGGTGCTTTCTACCCCAGCGCCTTTGGCTGCATCGACGAGCTGCTTGTTGTGTTTCTTCATTTCCTCTCGAAGCAACAGACGCTTCGCTTCCTCCTGCAACTCGCTGAACCCTTTGCCTTCATCGCTGAGTTCCTGTCGGCGAGTCTGGATAGCGAAATAGGTCTGCCCTTCTGCCACGATCGGTTTGCCAGGATCAGCATTTTGTACGATCAAATAACAAGCGTAACGAGAGAGGGCTACGGATTCAAATTTACGGTGCGCACCTGAGCCAATTGGGACCATCTCGAGGACATCCTCGAAATGGTCGGCAGGATCATGGTTGGAGTTCTTACATGCTTGCTTGGCCTTTTCAATAACAGGCAAGAAGTGACGATATTCTGAGTAGCCAAGGAGCTTGCCCAAGAGGCGAGCAGTCCAAAATTCAGTTCCGTCCTCGGAAGTACAGCGAATCTGGCTAAACACACTCCTATCGTAGTGTTGAATGCTCGATTCATCTTTCTTGGCCATACTTTGCTCCAATAATCAATGGCATATGCTCCGCCCAAACCATTTCGAGGACATCCTCGAAATGGTTGCCCCGCATACCTTATCAGATTGGCTGCGATCGGCATAGCGATATGATCTTGTTTCCTAACATGATAAGGAACGAGACCTCAAAACATCACAGTTCCAACGCAAACTCGACTGACTACGCACATGCCAGGACCCCAGCGTTCGGGCCGAGAATTCTGTTCTTTCGGCGGCCAAGCGGGCGTTTGTCGCACTGTGTGTCATAGTGATTGTGCTAGCTGATGCGACTTTGTACTTGTCCGATTGCGTTTTCGCCCGTAGGCTACATATGCAGTAAATGCTCGAGCAATCACACTAACTTCAGTATCGAGGAATCGCCGGACTGACGGCCGTCCGACGAAAGGCATCGCTGGAGGAATTGAGAATGATCTCCGTGACCGAAGGCATGACCACAATACTGGGCGACGGAATACGCAAAGCCGCCCAAGGCAAAACAACGCTCGAAGAAGTCTTCAGGGGTTCGCCGACATAACGAAGATGCCACCTCGCGCGAGAAGACAAGGGCCTGGGCGGATACAGCCTGCCCACCGCCCAGGGCCTTGCCTCACCGCCACTGACGATGGCACTGCTGGCAGCTATCGGGCGGAGTTCAGGCTTGCACGGATCTGCTTCACTCGCTGCAGGTGAATATCCAGATGCTCCCAGTAATTCTCGATCAGCTCGGCCAGCGTGATCCGCCCCAGTTCACTGTTGTGGATTCCCACGCGCTCGAACTGGCAGTCCTCAAGCTGCCGCAGCACGCGGGCGAACTGACGACGGTTAACACAGAACAGCAACACGGCGTCATCCAGGTCCTGAAGGTCATAATGCAGGTGGTCCACATAGGCCTGTTCGTCGGCGCGAAGCAGTGTGGGATTCTCCTCCGCGATTACGCGCTTCATCCGGTCGATGGCAATCGCATCGGAGTCAGCAAGGTGGATAATCTCCTCCCGGGCAGACCACTTGTCGGCCCCCGGCCTTGTAAGGGCGTCTTCCGGCGTCAACCCTGCCACGGCGTCCGGAAGCTCCCGGCCGCCAGCTTCAAACCGGTCAATCATTTCCCGATACAATCTCTTCATCCCACACTCCGTGATAGTCCAAACAACTCAAATCAGCTGTCTGTGATTGGGCTTGCCTGATCAGTGGGCTCGGCTTCGCTGGCGATAGTTTCTACATCCACGTCCGCATCGTCTTCAAAGGGCACGTCCATGGGTTTGTCCCAATGCAGGCCGCCCAGGAAGGCTTGGGCGACGTTGGTCAGGTGGTCGCCGATCTTTTCGAGATTCTGAATCGTATCCACAAACAGCAGGCCCGACAGTGCGTGGCAGTCGCCGGCTCGCAAACGGTGAACGTGATTGCGGCGATACGACTTCAGCATCATATTGATCTCGCCCTCTTTCTGCAGCGCAATGGTAGCCTCGGACGGATCACCCGATTCAAGAGCATTGATGATATGCTCGAACATACGGATTACGCACGCACGCATCGTGTTTATTTCCTTGGAAGCTTCGGTGCCGAATTGATGATGCTTCTGTGTCTTGCGCATGGCAATTTCGGCGATATTGACGGCATGGTCACCGATGCGTTCAATATCATTCACCGAGTGCATCAGCGCGGGCAGCTCTTCTGCGATTTCTTCGGGCAGTGTTCGTGTCGAAAGCTGCACGAGATAATTGGTAATGCCCGTCCGGAATTCGTCGGTGGCGTCTTCCTTCTTCTGGACAGCTTTCAGAACTCGCATATCACCCGAACGAAGCCCGTCTAGTGCATCTATCATCGCACTCTTGGCCATGTTCGACATACGAACCAACTCACTGCGAACCTGCTGCAAGGCAAAAGCGGGAGTGTCGAGCAGATTCTCCTCCAACGCGACCGGCCGCAGCTCATGCTCGCCTTTGGAGACGGGGATGATATGCTCAGAGACCCACGCCAGTTGCGAGACAAACGGCAAGAAGACAATAGTCTCTACGACCTTGATGGCCGTATGGGCCGTCGCGATAAGAAAGAGCGTTTCCTGCCCGGCAAGATCACCGGAGCTGAACATCGAACTCATCGAACTCCAAACCCACGTGCACGCCTGAGTAAAATGGCCAGTGTAATAGAAGGGCAGCATCCAGATCGCGCCGATAACATTGAACAACGTATGCGCCATCGCGGCTCGTTTGGCGGGCCTTCCGGAATTCAATGCCGCCAATTGGGCCGTGACGGTAGTGCCGATGTTGGCACCGAGAATAATCGGAATCACAGCATCTAGCGCGACCGCCTGGTCGCTGCCAAAACCGTCACTGCCGGCAATCATTACAACCATCGTCATCGTGGCCGACGAGCTTTGGACAATCATCGTTACGACAGCGCCGGCGAGCAGAGCCAGAATCGGGTTCGATGTCAGGCCACTGAGAAACGTTGTCAGCGGCGCGTCTGCACCCTTAAACAGATATGGCGGCACGGAACCCTGCATGTATTCCAGACCTATGAACAACAGGCCGAGCCCAAGCATGACCGTGCCGAATGTCTTGTATTTTTGATGCGAAAGAAATGTCAGACAGACAAAGCCTATCGTCACCATAGGCAATGCGTAGTTGCTGATCTTCATCCCCTGGGCGCTGGCAACTATCGCCACAATCCAAATCGTCGCCGTCGTACCGATATTCGCGCCGAGGATAACACCGATCGCCTGACGCAGCTTCATCAGCCCGGCATTGATCAGACCTACCACGATTACCGTAGTCGCCGACGATGACTGAATGACTGCCGTCACGGCAAAACCCGTCGCCACGCCAGCGACCCTGTTGCCCGTAGCCTTGTGCAACAACGAGCGTAGCTTATCGCCCGAAGCCATCTTCAGGCCATTACCGAGCAACTCCATGCCGTACATGAAAAGTGCCAACCCACCAAGGCACTGGAACACCAGAGAACTCGTTGAGACTTGTGCAGCCAGAATATCAGTCATTGGAGAACCTTAAGGATGAATTAACACTAAATGGACACATGCAGTATGTAAATCGAGTGAGGATTCGCAAGGAGTGTTTTTGGGCAAAGAATTGCCCAGACCGTAACAGCTTACACATACGTTCGTTACAGCAATCGCCCCGACAACTTCAACAGGACACCGGGATTTCGGGACTTGGCGTGGTGAATCGGTCTCCTCTGTTACACTGACGGCCATGGAATGTTCGAGCGAATCATCTGGCGATGGCTTGTGATCCTATAAGCTATACCTTATCCATCCAAACAGTCCCCTGAAGAAATCAATGATCCCATACAGAACAAATCCACCTGTGACGAGGACGGCTCCACACCCCGTTGCGACTGCAATATGGTATGAGATCGCCGTGATCCCGATACCAGCTATCACCCACAAAGGACCGTAAACCATGTGTCGAGCGTACGCGCGTGCCAATAACTTGCGACCCACTGACTGGCGGTTGATCTCCACTGCCTGCGCAACACGGTGCACAAACTCCACTGCATATTCCTCAGGCCAATCCGACTCCCGAAGCTCCTCGACAATATCTGCCTCGCTCCTGCCAAGTTCAAGATTTCCTGCAACAGCCCTGGCTGCCAGAGCAACTTCATCGTCAGACATAAGACATCTCCCTTCGATTACTCGATACTCCCCGATGTTGGTCGCTCACTTGCCGGAATCTGTCCCATCGGATCTTCGATCAGCATCCATGGCGTCGTTTGCCCCTCTGCCGACCAAGTATTGAACTGCATGCCCCAACGCGAAAACCACAGCACCGTAGAAGCTGGTGTAGATCGGTATGAAGATCAATCCGATCGCGGCTTGCGCGTCTGATGCCAGATCGTAGTCATGATTGTAGTACACAGAAACTACCGTCAAGGTCACAAACGTCAATATGAAAGGGAATGCGTGCTTCTTGCTTGTGCATATTGATACAGCCAGCAGTACTGCCGGGAACGAATAGAAACAGTGAAAGAACAACAACCCCGGAATCAGGTGCCCTTCGTCAGGCAGATACTGTGCTGCCCACTGTGTACCCATGGGCAATCTACACAGGTAAGGCAAGAGGTTCATGTAGATGAATGCAGCTATGGAACATGCTTTCTTCATTGGGCAGAGCGACCATTTTCGTGACGCCACGAAAATGGTTCGAAGCCTTGTAACCAGTTGTTTCACAAGACTCTATAGCCCGAGCAATCGTCTTGACGAAATTCTCCCATCGGGCGTATCCCAGTGGCTCTTGCAGGTCTCTCGCAAACCAGAATTCAACATTCTCTCCTGGAACCAACTGCACCAGAGCATCGAACTGGCTTTGCATTTTGCCAATGAGTTGCTTGTTCATTCCGTCGTCTCCCGATCGTTCTTGCCATATGATCAGCAATGCTGCCATTACCCCCACCATGGCTGGAGGCATACGAACCCTATTTCTCGCCGGCGAGCGCCTCGGCCACGTTCATGGCGTGGTCCTTTACTCGCC
>CBDUQP010000053.1:0-20010 GCA_965369385.1 uncultured Phycisphaerales bacterium | reverse complement strand
ATCCCGTTGGCTTGCGCGAGCTTGGTCAGGAAAGCCTCGTAGCTCTCGCCCGTGTCGCGACGAACGATGCTGCGCATCGCGGCGTTAGCCTCCAGGGTAGTGGCGTCCACGCCGAGCGTCTTGCCCTTGAGCAACTTGCTGGCCGCCAGCATTTCCAGCACCCGGCAGAATACTTCCTGATGCGTCTCGATGTCGATCCGCTGGCGAATTATGGAAAGGCTGGAATGGTCCGGCGTGCGTTCAGTCGGCCCGTAGCCGAGGAATTCGCCCAGTGTTCGCGAGTCGGCACAACGCCACGCAATGCCGCGTTCGGAATCGATGCCCTCGAAGTAGCCAATGAGTAACATGCGGAAGTAGACGCCGGGCGGGATGCTCCGGCGGCCCTTGTTTGCCGCGTAGAAGTTGCGGCACTTGTCTTCGGCAAATGCGTCGAAACCCTGGTCCTTCAGTAGCTGATTCAGCTTGCGATAAAAAGGATGCCCCGGCCCAGCCGGCATCTCCGTAGCCGCGATCCACATCTCCGCCTGCCGCTCATTGTCACGTTTACCCATCGACATAATTCGTCCTCCATGACGTTATCGCACCATTCTACAATCACCCAACTCCAGCAACAATCTTATGCTCATCACTTGTGGAGATTTTCAACGGGCTGCTAGAGGAGACGGTCAACAGCAGCCGGGGAAAGGCGAGAACCGGCAACGAATCAAGTAACGATTCCCGAAGAACCCCTATCGCCAGCATCGGCAAATCGAGACCATGTTCAGCATGTTCAAACGCAACCCTGGCTCGGCGCTACGCAGCCGACGCTATCATAGCCAGACGCGAGAACTCCGTGCCAACATCCTCACACACAATCTGGCGATGCTGCTACGCAAGAGTCTGTTCTATACAGAACAGAAGGAGATGAGTATGCTCTGGTCCAGCACCGACTGGTGGCAATTGACGTCAGCAAGGACCCGCTCTACAAGACAAGAGAGTGGTTCCGTCGGGAGAACTGACCACCCATCGGACGCCGTGATGCTGTTCGTCGCCAACCTTCATTTGTGTCACACGCTTTCGGAGCGTATCCTCCTAACAAGTTTCTGAGCAACAGACAGGCCCTGGGCAATGCTTTGATCCTGGTTGTTGTACGTGAAAGTTCCTGCTCGTCCTATGATGGTAAGGCCGTCGATGTTTGCCATCACGCCTCTGATGGTGGCAACGGCCGAGCGATACCCCAAGTGATAGACAGGATACGCATGTGGGATCCGATTGACATGCCCGTCTTTGATCTGCGAAGCATCGACGACACCCGCTTGACACAGTTCACGGATAGCGAGACTGATGAGCTCCTGCTCGGTCTGCCCCCACAGCCATTCGTCCGTGTACGTCCAATACTCCAGACTGATGACGGTGTTTCCCGGACAGATCGCTGCACTGGACCAGTTTCGAAAGACCGTGAGGCGTCCCGCCAAGACGCTCTGGTCCGCGATATAGACCCAGTGATCGGCCAGATCGACATCCCCTGAGACACAAAGGAATACCACGAGTGTGCTTCGGAAGCGTAGGCTGGCCGCAGCTCGGGCGATAACTCCGTCATTGTTCCATATTGCTTTCACTAGAAGAGGCAAAGGCATCGTTGAGATGATGTGGTCAAACTCAAATTCTCTGCCATCAGAAAGCCCCAGACCAACGGCAGCATCCTTGCCAACCAGAACACGTCGGACTTGGCTATCGAGCATAATCTTCCCGCCACTGGCCTCGATGTCTTTTGCCATCTGCTCGTACGGTACTCCCGCCCCTCCCCTTGGATACTCAAAATTCTCTGCAAGAGTCCGATGCTCTCTACGCCGCCACGGCAACAGACAGCCCATCACGGCCTCCCACAGCGAGAACTGACCTATTCGTTGGGTGGCGAAGCTGTCTTCCAGTTCGCTACAAGGAATGCCCCATAGCTTCTCGCTATAGCCTCGAAAGAACATCTCGTACAGACATCGACCGAAACGCCGAACCAGCCAAGTCTCATAAGAGCCATCCTGCTTTCTGGCCGACAATCGCTGAGTTGCCCTGCTGACCAGGCAACGCAAAGTCGTTCCAAATCCAAGCGTCCGCAGGCAGTCCATAGGATCGAGAGGATACCGAACTAGTTGGCCCCGGAACATAATCCGCGTCAGACGTCTTAACGTGACAGCTTTGCCCCCACAGAACTTGCGCCATATCTCTGCAACACGTGGATTGTCAGCGATGAAGTGGTGCGGTCCAAGGTCTGCTGGCTGTCCCCACAACCGGATCGTCTTGCATAGTCCTCCTACCTGCAAATCCTGTTCGAACACAGTCACCGGTATACCAGCCCTTGCGAGCACAACAGCCGCCGTCAAACCGGCCGGGCCCGCGCCGATGACTGCAACCGACCCTTTCTTGGCGTGTCTGGAATGGTCCATGCTCATCTCCTGATTGAATTGACATTGAATGCCATTCACGAATATAGCAGCTGGCGAATTGACAATTGAGGTGCAACAGAGCGACTATGAAACACGCTTTTATACGAAGCTATCCCACAGGCATTATCAAATTCTCCCGCGATTCAGAGGCCGACTTCCAAATGGACTCCTAGATGCTACGGACGCGCAATGGAAACGGATTTCGGAGTATTTGCCTTCGATCCGCAGTGGGCTGGAGAAGCAAGGGCAACCAACGGCGGAATCACGCGACGTCCTCGACGGGGGTTTGTGCATTCTTCGAACTGGGACACATTGGAAGAGTTAATCGGAACGATACCCGCCACAAAACACCTGCCAGCAACGCTTCCTGGCATGGTCAAAGACAGGCGTTTTCGAGCAGGTTTTCATTGCACTGGCTAAAGACCTTCACGACCGCGGAGGCATTGATCTTGGTGAAGGTTTCATCGACAGAACGTTTGCCACACCGCAACAATGGATGACGGAGGATCCCGCCGAGCGTCTACTTCCGGATGCTGCTCGTCGCTGTTTTTGGGGCATCGGTTCCGAATGCAGCATTGTGTGGCGTTTTGCCAATTCGCGAACGCTGAGCGAGTTCCAAGGCGTCCCGCGGGTCGAGCCACTAGCAGAGAATAGTCTCCATTGTGTGATGGTCCTTGCACTGAAATCCCTTGACGATCAGCCGGACAACGAATGGCGTCTTGGTGAGCTATATGGGGCTGTGTGGATCAGCAAGAACTCCCGATTGTTTGGATGATTGGGAATGTTCGGCTGCCGCGTTCGTCCCGGCTCGTGGCAGTGCGTAAACGGTTGTTCCAGCAGTTCACCACACTTGTGAAGCAGTCTCTTGCCGCGATCGCGTCCAAACCGTCGCCCGTTCGTATGTACGGCCACACGCTCTGTCTCCTTGTTACACCACTTTCCTCAAGCCGATTGCCCCCCCCCTCCCCTTACTGTCCATCCGCTAGCGATTTGTCGACATATTCCGCAAGAGCTCCTGCTTTTTCCTCTTTTTCTCGCACCAACGTTACATATGCACCACGCGGTGGCCAACGCCGGCGTATGCCGAGTTCTCGGCCAGCTCCAGTAGATTGGACTGTCGGCCGAAGACCTGCCTGCTACAATCTACTCGGCAAGCAGGCTAACTGGACAGTCCGGTTTTTTGAGCTTGTTGTGGATTGTTCGTGATTGGATGGTTAGCCATCTCTTCCATTCTGGTCGGGATTCTGCGATCTTCGCGCGATTGATGAGCTTCAGGGCTTTGTCCAGGTTTGTGTTGGTGGCGATGTAGCAGCGGCTCAGGTTCTCCATCACTTCCACTTGGTCCGGTGCCAGTTTCAGGGCTACTTCGTATTTCCTGATCGCCTGTGTATACTTCCCGCTTTCTTCCAGAATCATCCCGATATTGAAGTGAGGCTCATACCTCTTCGGCTGCAATGCGATTACACGGTGAAACGCCTTCCCTGCCTCGTAGAAGCTGTCTCGTTCATACTCCAACATTCCCTTGGCCATCCATGCACATTCGTTCCGCTGGTCGCTTTGAATCGACTTATCGATCAGACTTCGTGCGCGCGCCATGTCGGACTTCTTGTATGCGTCCCATCCCTCCCTGTACAACTTCATCGATTTCTGACGCTGGAGTCTCCTAGCCTCCGCCTCGGCCAACAGAATATCGCGAGGCTTCGTCTTCACGGAGCCACACCCCAACAGCAAGAAACACAAGATTACACTGAACACAGCTCTTGACATGCGAACACTCTTCATCTGACAACTCCTGACGACCTTTGAACTTTCAGCCCATCATGAAAACTCTTCAACTCGTTTCGCGGCCCCGTATCCTTCATTCTCGCCTGCTTCATGTCGGCCCTGCTGAGAAACTTGAGGTGCTCAAAGGCCGGATCTCGCAGCAGAATCGGACGCACGAATATGAAGGTAGTCACCTTGGAATTACTGTTGCTTCGTGACTTGAACAACTCACCCACAATAGGAATATCGCTTATGAAGGGAACGGCAGCTTCATTTTCGTCATCCCGCGTTGAGACCAACCCACCTAACATGATCGTATATTCAGCGGGAATTCTGGCCACCCCCTTCGTGTCATTGGTGAGTCTCGGAGGAGGAAGACTTTCATCAACGCGAGTCCCAAACGAACTGAAGGAAATATTGTATGACAACCTGAGCCATTCATCTTTGGCTATGTGTGGAACTACCTCAAGCATCGTTCCTGCGTCCACGAACCCTCCGAAACTGGTGGTGGTCGTACTGGTCCCCTGGCTTACCACCTTGAAGGGTTGCTGATCGACCTGACTGATAGTGGCCGTCGAATTATCCTCGACCAGAATCCTGGGCGAGGATGTAATACGAACGTCCCCCATAGTCTTGAGCGCATTGATTACGAGAGAGAAATCATCGGATTTGAACATATTGTAGCTCAGGCCAAAATCCGGCACGACTGGAAGGCGTATTTGTCCGGTGGACGTATCTACACGCCCTATACCGAAATGAGTGAAACCGATATTATTGACCCCGGCCGTGCTGAGGCCACTTGCATTGAGCTCAACGCCAAGATCAAAAGTGTCATCACTCCGAACTGTCACCATCGTGACCTCAAGAAGCACCTGATCACGCGGCCTGTCCATTTCACGGATGACGGCTGAGAGTTCTTCGTGCTCAAGGGCGGATGCTTTGATAACCACGGCGTTAATCTCTGAGGCAGCTATGACACGAGGTGGAAGAACATCCTCTATCGCGAGACTTGGTTGCCCTTGAACCGCGGGAGAACCTGGTCGGCCCGGGGCGGTCTTGCCCGGTGTCTTGACACGCCTGATCCCATCGCGGGGAGGATTGAGTGGGCTATCGGAGGCAGACTTGGCCCGAGACGCCTGCTGGCCAGTTTCTTCGATCAGTTTATTGAGAACCTGCTCAACATCCTTGGCAGTTGCATTCTCCAGACGATACACGCGTATGCCGCCGGCCCCGGCCAGGATCGGCTGGTCTATTGCCTTAATGATCGTCATGACCCGCTCGTGGTCTCTGGCTGTTCCTTCGACTATGATGCGACTGTTCTGTTCACTGATTGCTATGGAGAACCGCTTGCCGCCATCTCCGACTTCAAGAATCTCTGACAGTGTAGCAAACACCTCCTTGCAGTTGGTGTACTGTAGAGGATAGCTCTTCGTCTCCATTTCCCGTGGAACATCCAACTTGGCGATCAGTGCAGCCGCCCTTGCGACACCCGCACTGGATCCTCGAAGAACAATCACGTTCAGCTTGGCCTCGACCATGAATCGAACAACGTAGGATTGCCCAGCTTCCACATTCGACACTTCGCCGGCAGCCCGGGGGGCATCCCCTTTCCTTATGAACGTACGCGGGGTTGGCCGCATCGGCCCTTTTCTAGACGATTGTCCTTTTGCAAGGAATTCTTCAAGAATCGGAGCAATCGTAGAAGCGTCCAGATGCTTGAGCTTAATAATGCTCAGCTTGTCCTTCTCATTCTCGGGAGGCACATCGACGGCCGTGATGATCTTCTTCAGACTTCCAAGAAGTGGTTCTTTGATGAAGAGGATAATCTTGTTGGCCTTTGGGTCCGGAACTATCCGAGCCCGTGCTTGCTTGTCAACAAATGACTTCAGAATGGCCACCACATCCTTGGCTTCGGCATGCTTCAGGGACAACACTTGCTTTTCCACACCGCATATTGGGCCGTACTCATCCGGAGTCATGACCTTGATCGTTCTTCCTTCTGGTACAACAACCAGTCCAGCAAGCTGGGTTACCTGCTCCAAGACCTCTTCGGGGGTGAGATTCTTGATCCAGATACTCACCTTCGGTGGCTTGGCTGAAACTCCCGAACTGGCGATGATGCTCCGGTCAGTCGCATCTGAGATCATCTTGAAGATAGTGGTAATAGGTGTATTCACGCATTCGATATTCGACATCACATTGCCTGAACTCTTCCTCGCAGCGCCCTTCCTGGGGGCGAAGGGGTCGTATCCTGCTGTCTGCGCGAAGCTGTAACTCGCGCCGCACAGGATGACAAAACAGATTATGGCGTTCCTTCTGATGACCAAACCAATTACTCCTCTCGATGACACCTCGACACTCCGTGTCGGCCGTCTCTATGCAACTTATGCGAGTATCTCACTCGACAAAGGCTAATTTCGAAGCACGACATTTACGCCCTTCAGCGACAGCGTGACCATGCCCGGTTCAACATCCTTAACAATGAGTTCCAGCAACTTGTCGCCACGTCGCACACTCTTCACGCCCATCTTCCCGACCTGCACGTAAGCAACCATATCCTTCCCCAACTGCACCACTCCCCTCAGAGTCAGCTTCTTGAGCATCTTGTCGGCGGCGCCGTTGTCTCTGACGGCCGCCTGGATCTGAGCTGGCCTTATGAGCTGGCGGCCGGAGATCTTCCGCCTCAACCCCTTGATATCAGGATTGGCCAATTCTTCGGACATGTCAACCATGCCACCATGTGGCTTCGAGACAACCGGTCTGCTGTCTGTGGGGATGCAGACTGCAAATACCAGTCCGAGAACAGCGATAACCAGCAAGTAGATGCCGGTTCGTTTTATGATGGATGCCCAGCGATGAGTTGGATCTTCCAGTGTGCGAGATTTCATATTCTGTCGCTTCCCATTGTACAAACCGGCGAGGATCAGGTATTAGCTCAGGTCTACAGTGACGGAATCCGCACCAGATAGACCGTAAAACTGCATTCAACGCTGCTACCTCCCTGAATTCCACGAATATTCACCGACTCAAGTCCGACAACATCCCCCTCGCCTGCTTCGCCCATTATCTCGCCAAGGTATGCCAAGAGGTCCGACAGTTCGGCGACGAGTGCCATCTTAACACCGTAGAGCTTACAAGACCCCTTCTCCCGCACAGTGTTCTCTGGACGCATGTTCACTATGTGCATACTTGGGTATCGAGCCTTCTCCTCGAGATTCTTCGCGAAGGTTGACAGCACGACCTCGTCCTTCTCTGTCTGCACAAGCCGCTTGCGATAGGCCCGCATCGTCTCCTCAAGGCCCTTGCCTGCCTCCAGGTTCGCCTTGAGCTTGGCCAGCTCAGCCGCACTTGCTTCTGCCCTTGACCTCGTCTTCGCCAGCTCGTCGAAGGCGGGGAAGATGAAGTCATCTACCACGTACACGCAGAGAAGCACCAAGGCGAACACAACGAGAGCCATCTTCTGCCGGGGGCCTATTTTTTTGAGTATCTTTTCGACCACGCTCGTCCTCTGTTTAACCTGCAATCTATACGAAACTCGGTGACTCGACCAGCACCCTTGGATTTCTGACCAGCACTTCGCAGCCGAGCGTTTCGAAACGCTGACTGGCGTTCGAGCCGCTCCGGCAACAAGATAGGCAGTGACACCGAATTGGCCTGCCCTCGAAGCCGAACATCCCCACTCTCGGCCAGTTCAACCTGACTATAGCTCACTCCAGGCGGAGAAGCATTGTAGAGCCCCTCTATAACGAGGAAGATATTGTTTCGCGTCCTTTGTGCTTTCGTGATGACACCTATCTGCCCAATCCGTCGTCCCGCGGCCTCGCCCAGAGTCTTGATCTTGTTGATCTGCCGCCCCAGCTCCCGAGACTCACTCTCATAACGCATGGTCGCTATCTGAATGGCAAATACAAAGAGCATCATGGCGAGAATCACCGACAAGACGCCAGTCGTCATCTGTCTGCGAACATGTGTCTCCTTTGCGTTCGATGCGAGTTCCCTCGGGACCATGTTGGCCGTGTTCTGAACTTGCATGTTGGCATCAGCCAGAACGGTGGCCGTGGCAAATATCCGAGGCTCAGAGACACAGGATGACTCGTCCGGCAGAGCTGCTGAAATCGTAGGGTTCAAGTCTTGCCACGTAAGGCAATCGTCCTCGGGCACGCATGCAAGGCTAGCCCCCAGCCAGCCAACCGTCATGTCACGGTCAGCCCGTTCGCTGGCGGCAATTCGCACACACTCAAGCAGTTCATGGGAGAATCCTCCAATCCTGCTGGATGGGTCAATGCTAATCGTGCGAACCATGGTCCTGCCGTCCGACGTGAGCAATGCAGCTTCCGCCCGTTGATCGTGTTTGGATGCAGCAACGAGCAGAGCCACTTCGTCACTGCTTTCGAGAACGGAACGCCAGATGAAAGCAGTGGGCAGAATGATATCGGGTCTGAATCCCCAGTCGATCATCTGCGTGAAATACTTGCTAAGGTCCTGCTGTTTTGCCACATAAACTTCATACAGGTTCGCTGCATCGTCTTTCTCGCGTATCTTGGTGAACGATAACTCCGCAGCACCGTACTCCACGGGCAACAGCGTCTCGATCTCCAGATCGATCATCCGTTTCGTCTCTTGGGCAGGCGCATCCGGCAGTTCTATCCACTTCAGCATATATTGCGTCTTTGGCAATACCGCCACCGTGAGACACTTCTTGCCGATGCGTTTGCGAAGACTATCTGCACCTTCCTGGGAGTCCAGAATGACAAGGTCTGCATCAGACAACCGCTCTCCAGTAACATGCGCACAGACCGCCCCTTCGGTGTTTGGTAGACATATCAGCATGTTGCAGGTGCCCTGGCCTCCCTTCTTTCGCCCAATGGAAAGAGGAAGCTTGCCTGATGCGTGCAAAGCTCTGATTAGAGGATTGGATGATGCCATATTATTCCCGAACTTGCCACCTGAGGATCTCCGGCGTGCCGTCTGACACTCTTGCCAAGACATCCAAGTAGTATTTAAGTCCACTGCTCTTGTGTGAAACACACACTAGTATTCTGAAATGCTCGGATCTGAATCTTGCGACGCCACCGAGAATATCCTTGTCCGTATCCGTCAAACCCTGAAGCTGATTAATATCCACAACTGAGCGAAATACGTGATCTTCCAGTTGGCCGCTGCTATTGGAATCGAAGAATCTGTACCCTTCGATCTGCCCGAGAGCATTGTCGCTCAGGGGCAAGGTCTGCAGCACTGCCTTAGGAGCCGTATTGATGTTGATCTTGCCATCACCAACACATGTCAGGAGACTTACCCAGCCGTCATCGAGTTCGCCGTCTGAATCGTCCGCAGGGAATCTTTCTGCACCATCGTTTTCGTTCGGATCGAGCACACCGTCAAAGTCGGCATCCTCACCGTAGTAGCCGTCTGGATCGATTGCCGCTACCAGCAACATCTCGCTCAGCCACGTCAATGGCTCATTCTTGCATGTGCGTGGCGACAACTCACTGAGGTAGTGGGCATCCTCAGCTCCCTCTGCAGATGCAATATCGTCTGAATCCGTCCAATCAAGAAGACAGGCAATTTGACGAGGTGACATGCCAAGCTGCTCCAAATCGTCGCTCGAAGCGTATTGCAGATTCAGCTTGCCTTCTTCATCCGTTACCGAACACGTGACAACCAACTGCATCCGGCTTGTTTCTTCGGCATTTGCCGAGTCATCCAACCAGGAGGCAACATCGAGCCTTCCCCGAACATGCCATACCTCGGCCGGGTGATCGTAGCCGTTAATGTTCTCCGTGAGTCGCGACAGTATGATCGCGACGGCTGAATTAGCATGCTCACGCAGCCTCGCCCGCGTGCCTCTGTGCGTAGCAAGACGCGTATGAAGGCCGGCTCTGTATGCAAAGCTGACTGCGACGAAACTCAGAACCATCAGCACGAAGAGAGTGAGTATCAGGATGGATCCGCGTCGATGGGAAATGCCGATCACCATACTTTCAGTCTTCAGACTTCTTGCTGATCTTGGACGAAACCACTCGCTGGACGGTCTGATCGCCTACCGTCACAACACATTTGATGGCTACATCTGCCGATGCGCCCTTCCAACTGTTTCTCCATGCTCCACCCAGTTCCTTCAGTAACTGGCACTGCACACGAATATCCTTCAGCCTTCTCCCGATGATGACAGGATCTATCTTGTCCCAATGTCCCGCGCCGCCTTGACGATCCCATTCGATATTCGGAGAAATACACTTCTCTCCCGAAAAGAACATCGTCTGCAGTTCAAGCGTATACTCCTGCTCATCAGCATCTTTGTACCAACGGTAGCGGTTCCTTCTTGAGCTGGTCTGGCAGATAAACACGCCGCCCTCATCGCCGGCCTCAAGCACAATGGTGTCGGTGTCGGGAATGCTGACGGCATTAGCCACAATCGTCAGCATATGGTTTGCCACGGCCGAGGCGGCTTCGTGATCATTCCAGCTCACAGCAGCCCTAGCCTCCACATCCATTGCGTGGCGAAACAGTGCATAGACACCCGTCAGAGCGAAGCTAACCACAACGGACGCAACCAGCAGCTCTGCCAGCGTGAACGCGCTGCGTCTTGAATGCCGCGACCTCAATGACCCTGTCCTGTCCAATGGCTTCGCCTTCATTCCTTGCGATTCAAGGGAACGAATAATCGCGAAAGTTGAAACGATCTGGAAGCGCCTTGAGCAGTCCATTTCACGTCGATCTTCGCCAGTTTCAACTCTCTGGATACATTCTTCCCGGAAACGATCCACGTGAAGCCACCATCAGAGTGGCTGCCAGTCCTGACTTCGCCATCGGCTGACGCACACGCAAGTTCAAGTTCCCGCTCAGCTATTTCCACCGCCTGAGAATATCGTTGCGATCCGCCGCCTGCCCTTAGACTCAATGAAAACGCGCCCAACACACCAATGATACCGGTCGACAGAACGGTCATAGCAACCAATACTTCTACCAGTGTAAACCCCTTCGATTTCATTGGCCTGCAGGGACCTCTGTTATCTGTACCTGGCCTGTTATCGGCATCACTTTCACTCTCAGTTCCTCGTCCTGTCTGTTGACGAGAACGATCTCGCCTGCGGGGATATCCTTGCCTGGCAAGAGTCTCCAGCATGATTCGAGCGATGCCTGCCGTGTCCCTTCGACCGTGTACTCAGTGATACGCACGCCTTTGGGCAGCACATGCTTCCTACCCGCGAAACCAACGACCGAAGTGAAGTCCTCAGATGACGTGGACGGTGCCGATTCTATCCGAAACGAAGCCGCTTCATCATCAAATGAGATTCTGTGAGGCCGATGCGTCAACTCCGTCTGGCGCTGAACGTAGTTGATTGCCGCAGCAAGATCCTTTGCCGCTATCTTGAGAGCGTGTAGATCCTGACGTCCGCCGAAACTCACGGCCAAGCCACTTGTCAGAGCAGCCATCAGAACCAGGACAAGGAGCATCTCCACCAGGGTAAACGCATTGACGCCAGTCAGTGTTCTCGTGGGACGTATCATGGTGCCGCCGTTTCAGAATGTCTGGGGCGATTCAATTGCATCACTGCTCTATGTCGTCGGAAGAGCCGGCTGTGCCGTCTGGCCCTGCGCTGGAAAGCTTATAGACGGAGGAAGGCCCATCCGTTTCCACAGAGTACACGTAGGGATTCTCCCACGGGTCCGGCTTGAGAGCACCCTTCAGATACGGTCCCTTCCATCCCTGGATACCGGGGTCTGTCATCAAGCCTTCGAGCCCTTCACTTGATGTCGGATATCGACCTGTATCCTGCTCGAACATGTCCAACGCCAGTGAAAGGGTACCGCTGATATCGGCCTGGGCTCTCGTAATCCTGGCTTCCTGCGACCTGCCGGAGAGTTTGACTACCAACATGCCAGCCATCACGCCAATGATCACAATGACGAGAAGGATTTCGATAAGCGTAAAACCCTTCCGCTGCTTGTTTCCTGTTCTTGTCTTCACGGCAGTTCCTTTTTGATTAGCCAACCATGGCATCGGCCTGAAAGACGGGAAGCATGACCGCAGCTACGATAGCCGCTATGATCCCCCCCATCGACACTATGAGAAGCGGTTCCAACAGCTTGACCGCACCCGTAACTGCCCGCTCCGCTTCTTCCTCGTATATCCTGGACAGTTCCATCAGCATCTCGGGCAACTCGCCTGTACCCTCGGCTGTTCGGATCAGGTTTATCATCAGGGGCGGATATGCGCCGGTTCTCTCGGTGGCATCAGCCAGGCTGTCGCCGGCCGCCACCGCCTTGCCGATAGGAGCAAACGTCGCTTTGAGCCAAGTGTTTCGAGCTGCGCCGCCAGTGATACGCAATGCCTGCAGGATCCCCACACCACCACTGACCAAGGCGCTCAGCGTGTGAGCGATGCGGGCGATCTCAAGCTTCAGTACCATCTTTCCGAACACGGGAATTCCGAGTGTCGCACGGTCCACCTGACGTCGGACTCCCTCTCTGCGCAGCAGGGTGACTATGACTGAGCCCAACAGAATAATCCCAAGAATGACAAGCCACCACCATTGGGCGAGAAAGTTACTGGACGCGATCAGAATCTGGGTCGGCCTTGGCAAGGCTTGCCCAAAGGAATCGAACAATTCCTGGAACTTCGGTATCACGTAGGCCATCAGAATGAAGATCGCTGCGGACCCCAGGAGAAGCAGGAATACCGGGTATATGAAGGCGCCGACAACCTGACCACGCAACCGCGTCGACTGAGACAGATGCAGGGCCAAGTTTTCTAGAACATGAACCAGTCTTCCGCCTTCTTCGCCCGCTCTGACGAGACTCCTGTACACCGGGCTGAAGACACGCGGATACTCGTCCATACATTCTGCCAGGGACTTGCCTTCCTGCGAGAGCAGCTCTTCCATGTCCTCGATAACCCTGACCATGTTGCGATTTTCCGATTGTGTCCGGAGGGTCGCCAATGTCTGGGAGATCGGCATGCCCGCCCTCAGGAGCGTGGCGAGCTGCCTTGTGAAGATGGCAAGATCGGATACCTTCACCCTGTTGACAAGATTAGAGACGAGTCCGTTCTGTCCCCACAATCCCTCTGACACAGACTCAAGAGAGACTGGGTGCTGGCCTTTTCGGACAATCCGGCTCAGAGCCTCCCGCCGAGCAGCACAACGCATCGTGCCGGAGACAGGCTCACCTGAAGCAGTCAGGGCCGAATACGTGAAGCGAGCCACTAGATATCCTCCTGAGTGACACGCATTACTTCGGACATACTGGTTTCGCCCGCGATAGCGGCAATGAGAGCTGTGTCTTTGAGGAATCGGGTACCGTCCTCAGCGGCAACATCTCTGACGGCATCAGCCGATTCTCTCGCCTGAATCAGCTGACGAATACGGCTGGAGTTGATAAGCACCTCGCCTATGGCAAGCCGGCCGGAGTATCCGGTAAATCTGCATTTTGCACATCCCTGCCCATGCCACAACTGCGCGACCTCACCGTGATCACTGCGGTTGAGAATCTCGCGTTCGTATTCTCCCAAGCTTTCTATATCTGTCTCGGTCCTGCAATGCGGGCATATCTTGCGAAGCAGTCTCTGCGCGAAGACACCGATGATACTGCTCGACACGAGGAATGGTTCTATGCCTATATCACACAATCTCGTGACCGCACTGGCTGCATCGTTCGTATGCAGCGTCGCAAACACAAGGTGACCGGTCAGTGCAGAACGAATGGCAATATCGGCCGTCTCGCGGTCCCGAATTTCACCGACAAGCATGACGTCAGGATCATGGCGTAGCATACTTCGAAGCGCTCTGGCGAACGTAAAATCCGCCGCCTCGTTCACCTGCATCTGCAGGATGTCTTCCATCCAATATTCTACCGGATCTTCGATAGTGATTATCTTGGTTTCGGGCCGGCTGATCTTCTTCAGGCATGTGTACAATGTTGTCGTCTTGCCGCTGCCGGTCGGGCCGGTGACAAGGATCAGACCGTGAGGCCTCTCGATCAACTTGCCCATTTTCAACTGTTCCTCAGGCTTGAAGCCCAAGTCACTCAGATCCAGCTTGATAAGATCACGATTCTGGACACGAATCACGACGGCTTCACCGTAAACGCCGGGCAAGACACTTATACGCAAGTCGTAATCATGGCCACGATGCGATATCAAGGCGCCACCGTCCTGAGGCAAGCGTTTCTCGGAGATGTCGAGGCCACTCATAATCTTGATTCGCGAAACAACAGCCTGCTTCAGGATGTTGAGGCTCGCAGGCACGGCCACATCTTCCAGCATGCCGTCGACGCGGTATCGAACACGATATCTGTTGTCGGATGGCTCGAAATGGATGTCGGTAGCGCCGGCTTTGATCCCATCGACGAGCAACTGATACACAAGATTGATAACCGTCGGCTCGTTGGCTTCCCCCTCCTCACCAGGACCTCCGTCCTCCCAATCATCGTCCTGGCCAGCACTGTCAGACCGTTCGGACACCAAGTGCTCGATGGTGTCGGCCCCAAGCCCGTAGTTCTCCTTAATCATCGACCTGACGATGCCTCGGCTGCTGAGGCTCCGGACGATCGGAACTGCGAGAATGTGCTGCAATTCGTCCCATCGTTCCCACTCGAAAGGGTTCCAACAGGCCACTACCAGCCGCCCCTCATCCTCGTTGATCGGGACTACCTCGTACTTACCCGCCAGAGCTGGCGACATCTGACTCAAGATCGATTCAGGAATCTCCTCGATCTCCTCAGCAAGATATGGGATATGCAGAAGGGAGGCAAGCCGCTCCGCAAGAGGCTGCTCCTCAACTACGCCTCTGTCAAGTAGGACCTCCAGCAACGATTCACCGCGGGTCTCGGCAAAGTCGGCGAGCTCGCGTATCTGCTCTCTGGGTGTATCGGCAGCCTTTGCGCACAGGCCGATCTCGTCCAAGAGATGCTTAATGTCTCCACCTGTTGCAGAAGTCATCTGCGCTGCTCCATATGCATGATGTGCTGTTTCATACTTGCCATCTTCCAATCAGTACTGCATCAATCCGCCACTTCGGCGACCAGCTTCCACAGCCTTTGAGAAACCCCAGATACTCAAAGGCAACATGATCGCAGCCATGAGCCCGAGCACGGCTATCTGCTTCCAGAGCATCATGATAGAATGCCCTTGAAAAACGGCCAGCCTCATGGCGTCAAGCGCGTGAGTCATCGGTAGACATACGGCGACCTTCTGAAGCCACTCGGGCATTACCGAGACGGGAAAAAGAGCTCCGCCCAGGAGACTGTTCAATGATCCGAACAACCACTCAATGGGATCGCCCTTCTTGAGAACGATAATCATGGCGGCCGAGGCGATGCCAAAACCGCTAAAAGCTGCCACAGTTACAGCCATTATAACAATCGCACTCAGGAGGTTCGTCTGACTGAAGTCGACCCCCAGGAAGAGTCCACCAACCAGAGCTATCACGACAACGTGGAGGAGTTTCATCGAGAAAGCATACAAAGATGAAAGAACGACCACCATTCCAGGTCCTGTCCCTGTACTCAGCATCGCCTCAAGACAGCCAGCCATTTGACTCCTTCGGATGGCTGTGGAGAAAGTCCTGAGGGCCAGAATGAAGTACTGCGTAAATGCCAACCCAACGATGGCAAAGGGAAAATACGCGACACCGTACCTAGAAGCCGTCTCGGTCGGGGAGCCGACCATCCTCCCAATGAAGAAGAAGGTGAACAGCGGGAACAACGTACTCATCAACTCAAACAGAAACGCACATTTGTAGCTCGTTTCCACGATAAGATCCCGCTTCACGAACGCGATAGCTTTCTCGCCAATCATCAGCTATCGCCCCCGTGCTCGACCACTCTCATATAGTACTCCGAGAGTGACTCCGCCGTTTCCGCTGCATCTCCCAAGGCTCTGCTCCCCGCCAGTTTGCCCTTGGACATGATCACAACCCGCCCGCAAACGTTCTCGGCTTCCGTCACATTGTGTGTGGCTAGTATGATCGTCTTTCTATGGTCTCGCCCCAATCTTTCGAAAACCAGCCGCCGCATGCTTTCCGCACTCACGAGATCCAGCGATTTCGTCGGCTCATCCAAGATGAGGACATCCGGATTGCTCAACAGCCCCCTTGCTATCGCCAAACGCTGCCTCATCCCGCAAGAGTAGCTCCCTACCCTAACGTCTTTGGCGTTCAAAAGCCCAACCAGTTCCATTACCTCGTGAATCCTAATCCTCAGTTCTCTTCGACGCAAGTTATCCAATGCCCCGAAGAATTCCAGGTTCTGCTTACCAGTCAACCGCCAGTAGAAGCTTCTTTCCTCATTGAGGACATATCCGACAGTCTTCCTAGCCTCTCGGCTACATATTAGTGTGTCATACCCCCTCACCTTGGCTTTGCCACCACTGGGGTAAAGCAGACCACCGATGATCCTCAGCATGGTTGTCTTTCCCGCCCCGTTTTCCCCCATGATGGCAACAGACTCGCCGGCCTCAATTGCCAGACTGACTCCGTTCAATGCCGTGAAGTACTTTGTGGCAAAGGGACGCAACATATAATCCCTGTAGCGTTTGGGGACGGGATACCGCATGGATACATTCTCAAGTCGAATCATTTGTCTGTCTGCACGGTTGGTATGCTATGCTGAGTTCCAGAACTTCTGGTCATTGCTTCACGAGCTCGACAATGGAACTCACGTGGATACTGTCGAAATGCACTGCACCGCCTGACGTCCGCAACGCTATTCCGCCCTCAGTATTACCCGCTATCTGGAACTCGCATTCCTTGCCTCCGTCCAAGCTCACGCCAAGATCGCTACCCTGCACTCGAAGACGAACATCATGCCACTTGTCCATTGCCCACTTGACTTCCATCTTCTGCAGATATTTCTCACGGCCGTCCTTGACTCTGACCAACCGGATTTCCGCGTGGCCACTATTTGGAGCCCGGACGATCTCTAATGCGAAGTAGTTCTTTAGATCCTTGACTCTGAAGCAAATGCTCGCCAAGGCCTTTCGATCCTCTGGATTATTGAATCGGATCGATGCACTCAAGTGGCAATCTCGCCAGGATTCACGATTGTAGATCATGAAGCCTTCTCCCGAAGCTGGGCCAATCAAGACTTTCTGATCCAGCTTGGACGCCGATTGAGGATGATGTGTTGTCCACTTTCCCTGTTCCTGCTCCCAAGCAGCGAAGTTGCCGCTGTCGCAACCATCGAAGCTATCGAAGAAGAACGTGATAGGCACATCGTCTCTGCTGGGCTTGAATTGATCACTGTTCGTCAGCAACAGACCTATGACAGCTATACTGTCGCTATGGTTCGACAGGCGAAGCATGTGGTCACCTTCGCGCAGTTCAAGACTATACGCCCTCACCCAGTGCCACTTTTTGAAGACAGAATCGTTGCCAATGATGCTCTTCTTGCCGTCGTCGAACTGTGCATAGATTGCATTGCTACACACGCCCTGCCACAACACATACGCCCAGACGTTGTACTTGCCGGCGGTTGGAATATGGAAGCGGTATGCAGCCTTGCCGCCACCCTCACCTTTCCAGCCGCGACCTGTACCTGGGGGAAGCCAGAGCCCATTTTCAGCGTTATCGCCAATTCCCACCACTTCAAACGGCAATTCGACCTCGCTCGGCCTGGCCGCATCAATCCATATGCGATGAGTCCTGCTCGCTTCGACCTTGACGCCAAAGCAGATACAGACTGCAATAAGGGCAACTACGGCACCGCCGGCCAACAGAACTCGCTTAAGCATCACAACTCTCCTTCACAATATGGAAACGGGACGCCACTTGCCCAATTCTGAGGGTTGCCCCCGATAGGGCTAGGATCGTAGCGAATACTGTGATCAGCCCGTTGTATGTAAACGAACAGAACAGATTGGCTACACACAATGACACAATGCTGCACAAGAGTCCCACTGCACAACGATAGGACGGGGAACTGACATCTCTCATTCCTATGTGCTGCCACAGACCTCTGAAGTAGTAGGCTATGCCAGACAAGAGGCACACCAAGGCCAGCACACCCCCTTCAGCTGCAGTAACCAGCCAACCGTTCTGATCGAACGGTGCAAGTGTGTTCAGCTTAGGTAGCCGATAATAGTATTCACTTCGGTACGCGTTGACAGCCCCTGCTCCAGTACCCACAATTGGCCGTTTTTCGATCAGATTCAACAAAGCTTGCCATTCGATATACCGCTGCTTGCAGTCGTCGCCACCGGATTCCAGCATCGCCGCATCTTGCCGCACACCAGTTGCAGCAGGCAAATACATCGCCATGACCAGTGCGACAGCAGTGGCACCACCAACAACGACCAACACTCTTAACCTATCTCGTTTGACAAATAGCACTGCTGCCATCACGCCGATTTGGACTGCCAGGAATCCGCCGAATGTGCTCGTCGAGAGGGACGCTCCCAGTGCCAACAACACGCCACCAATCGTTGAGACCATCTTGCCGCTGCTCACAAGGTAACCAACGCACAGTGGAGCCAGGATCCCCACATAGGTGCCATACTTGAACTGGCTATCAAAGAATCCACTGCGATCCTGACCAACAACTAGTTTGCACCACAGACAATACGCGATGCTGACAGTTACACCAATAATCAGCATCCGGACTATGTTGACGACACGCTGCGAGGTCGTGGCACCTGCATAGACAAGAGTGTAGACGCCAACAAGCCCTATGAGCAACTTCACTGCATAGAGGGAAGATCGCATTGGAGCCGGAGAGAAAGCTATCGACATTACAACGATAAGGACGTATCCCAGTATCGACACATGAGGCAACACTTGCCTGACATACGCCACCGTTCGACTCATCACTGCCGATATCGCCAGAACGACCAACCATCCAATAGTCAATGATGTGCCTGGCTTCAATATCTCCCACGTCCTATTACCCTCAAACGGCCAGAAGTTAATCTCAAGCAAGAGGACAAAGGGGCAAACTAGAATCATGGCGACTGTCTCCAATCGTGGCCCAATCCGCCGCGATGAGAGGTCTTTTGTGCAGGAAGAGTCGTGAACGTCCATTCAGCCAAGCTTCCTCTATGCGAGAGCCATTGAATAGTAACCTAGCAGCAGACAAGCAAGACCGCGTCGCCATGATGGCACATACAGGCTTGCCAGTACCGCCCTCGCAAGAATCAACAGCAACGTAACTCTCACCAGAGCGGGCACACTTGCCTCGTAACCAAAACCGTAAATACTGCCCAGAATGCAAGCCAACACTACACAATGCAGAGCGAACACAGCCAGAGCGGCGACTCTGATGCGTCCAAACACGCTCCCACATTTGTTCATCTCGACCTTTTCGTCTGTTGTCGGTGTGTGAAGTAGCATTCCGATGATGATCAGCACTGCAGCCAGCATGCCGAATGAAACGCTGATACGGCGCCCTGCAAGACTAACTGCAGAGTATGTGTCAAAGGCAAGGCTAACGGGAACCAAACACAAATAGACGCCGGCAATCCTCTGTAGCACAGCCAGGCTGTATTCCCTTACATTGAATAGCATCATGACGCAGCATACTATCGGAATGGCCGGATAGCCGCTCCCTGAACCGACACCACACATGAGCCCAGCCGCGGATGATAGGCCGATCCCTACCAATATTGCAGCATGGCCAAGCTTCGTTCTTGTGGGAGTAGACAGCCACGCGGTCAAAACGCACAATCCTTGGAATCATTTATGCTTTGCACGATGAGTGATAGCGAGAATATTGCGAACGAGAGTGCCGAGTTCATCGACCCGAAGCACCCAACCGAGGCAAACGTAGGCCGCAAACCCGGCGAGCGTACCACACACACACACGAGCAAGGGAGCACCAAGGCTGCTGGCTC